>SMWS01000057.1 GCA_004356685.1 Deltaproteobacteria bacterium | reverse complement strand
TGCAATCGTGCTTTAACAAATAAATATTTCATCGCTCAGGAATCAGCATTGAGTGTGGTAATAACAAAAAGGGCCCAGAGTCAACCACCTCATTCATTTGATTCAGATATAGGGCCGGATCAAATAAATGCTTGATAACTTCAAGGCTTATAACACTTGTAAAGACACTGGCAGGAAATGATAATGATTCAGAAAGAATTTGGAATGTTATAGAAGAATATCTATCTTAAGATTTTTGTTATTAATCCCTAAAGTATTTTAATAAACAACATCGGTCTAATAGTATATTAGATGCTAATCTATTTAACTATCAATTTTAGTTCAAATTTATCTTAATTTTTTCTAACAGTTTATGTATATCCATTTTTATATTTCCTTTTTTATTTAATGCCGCATGAGCAAAATTTACTATAGGTGTATCTAAACCCAATTGATTGCTCTTTTTCCTTATAGCTTTTACAGACTTCATACCCTCAAAAATTATGGAAGGGTTAAACTCTTTTAATTCTAATAACCCTTTACCTACCATCAAACCTAAGGTTCTATTCCTGCTTTTGTCAGTATTAGTAGTTAAATTAAAATCCCCGAAACAACAAAACTTATGTATCAGGTCTTTGTCTTTAGCAACTTCATCAACTATATTCTTCATCTCCTTAAAACAGAGGTTAAGGAATGTATAATGCTCATTATTGCTATGTGAAAAAGAATCAAAAATTCCTATTGAAATAGAATAAATATTCTTTAATACTCCGCATAATTCAACACCCTCAATATCATCTGAAAAATCACATAAAATATTTGGGCTACTCAATAGATCACTGATCATATCTCTACCTTCTTTATCATTAGCACCAACAGTAAATCCAGACAAATAACCCATTATTAATTCATCTGCAAAAGTTGGCCCTGAAAAACAATATATATTTTTATTCCCCGTTGCTTTCATAATTGACTGACTCATTGTGTTTAAAGATGGATATTCTATTCCTTTAGCCGTTGAAACAATCATCTTGCCTTTTGTATAGTCAGACAACTTCCGTGCTACATCTCTTGTAACACCTGAAGGAACAGAAAAGACTATAACATCACAATCCTTTATGTATTCTGCATCTTTAGTTATATGAAAGGCTTTGATATTCTCATTAAGTTTTATGGACGGGAAATAAACTTTGTTGACATTATTTTTATTAATTTCATGTAATAAAGAAAAATCTCTCCCAAACAGGAATACCTGATTAACATTAGATGATATAATCTGCGCCAGCGCAGTTCCATAACTTCCACACCCTATAATAGATACTTTCATAGATATGTATATATATTACAAATAAAAAATTTATTTAATATACTTATAGCAAAATCTACTGTAGATTTCATCAATTATGCCGGATAATTAAATTTTTCTGTTTATCATGAGCAACTTAAAAATATGATACAAAATAATACACTGGAGATTTAAATTCAGCAAAGGAATTAATTACAAGTTAAATATTTAATTAATTGTTTATATAAGATCAAACCATATTATAAATCTATTTAAGTCTAAAAATTCTTTTATATTATAAACTCCAATTTAATAAAGGATATTCTTTGAGTGAAAATTATAATATTAGCTGCAGGTATTGGCAGCAGGCTTGGTTTCGAAATACCCAAAGCTCTGGTAAATCTCGATAAAAACACCACAATACTGGATTTCCAAATCAAATCGCTAAAAGGTTGTTTTAATCTTTCGGATATTATAATCGTTGTTGGCTATAAAAAGAACTTAATATTTAGAAAATATCCAAGCTTCAAATATGCCATAAATACCAGATACAAATATACTAACACCTCCAAAAGTTTGTTAGCAGGGATTAATCTTCTTAATAGTGACGAAGATATAATATATATCAATGGAGATGTTGTATTTGACTCGAAAATAATCGAACTTATATGTGAAAATACAAAGTATAATCTAATATGCGTGAACAATGAAAAAGTAGGTGAAGAAGAAGTAAAATACAACTTAGATGATAAGGGTTATATAAAAAACATATCAAAAAATGTTGAAAATCCAGTAGGTGAAGCCATCGGTATTAATTATATCAATCATAAGTATTTGGCCGATTTCATTAATTGTTTAGATAAGTGTAAAGACATGGATTATCATGAGAAAGCTGTTGAATTGGCAATAGAAAGGGGAATAAAATTTTCACCATTGAATATTGGTAAAAGGTTCTGCATTGAAATAGATTTTGAAAAAGATTTGGAATTAGTAAAAAAGCATCTTAAATCCGGGGAGTAAACAATAAAGAGATTAAAAAAATGTCGAATTCAAATTCACCAATAAACAAAAAACCTATCTGGGTTTTCGGCGCATGGGAGGGAAAGAGGTATTCTGATAACAGCAAATACTTTTTCGAATATATTAACAAAAACCATCCCGAAATAAGAGCCGTGTGGATAACAAAAAATAGAAATGTACTTTCACATATAAGAAACAAAGGTTTTGAGGCCTACATGGCCTATAGTTTAAAAGGATGTTACTTCGCAATGAAAAGCCAAGCGGTTATTACATGCCAACCTCCCAGACTTGATATTAATAATTTTGTTGTATTTAACCGTGCTAAATTAGTTCAATTATGGCATGGGATTCCACTGAAAAAAATTGGTTTTGACGATAGAATTTTTCTATACACAGATTCTTTTGTATCAAACATAAAAATATTTTTAACAAAGCTGCTATGCCCTTCGCCATTTAAAAAATACGCACTAATAACTGCAACATCAGAAGAAAATAAACAAAGATTTCAATCATCTTTTGATGCTCATGATGATACTATAAAGATAACCGGTTTTCCCAGAAATGATGCACTGTTTTCTTTTAATAAACAGTATATTAAAAAGGAAAAAAATCAAAAAATAGGAATATATCTTCCGACATTTAGGGGAGGCTTCAGTTCAGAATTTGATCTGTTTGAGAAATACGATTTTAACATAGAGAAATTGGAAAACTTTCTTAAGGATAGAAATATTCTGCTTTATATAAAATTACATCCTATGAATCTGCCTTCGGAAAGCCTTCTGAAACAAATAGCCACATCAGAGAATATAAAGTTTTACAAGGAAGATGATATTTATGACTCTCTGAACATATTTAACTTTTTAATAACAGATTATTCAAGTATTTATTTCGATTACTTATTGTTAGACAGGCCCATAATTTTTACACCCTTTGATATAAATGAATATCTAAAAGAGGACAGGGAATTTTACTATGATTATGAAGAAATCACTCCGGGTCCTAAGGCAAAGAATTGGGATGAAGTAATTAATTATATTGATGAAAACATTACCAATCCAGATAAATTTAGGGGCGCAAGGGAACGAGTGAGAAAAATATTTCATAAGTACTGTGATGGAAAAAGTAATCAAAGAGTTTATGAAGAAATAACTAATTTGATAGAAACGAAATAAAGTTACGAATATGCAAGTTACAATAATACGGCATTCAATAAGAAATAGGGGCGGAGATAAGCTTACACTAGATTATGCCAACTATCTTGCAAAAAAAGGGCATTCGATATTATATTGGACCAATGAAGTAAACACTCACTATTATATTGACCCTAATATTATTATAAATAAAATACCTATTCCAGGTATCCTTGGGACTATTATATTCGCTCTAATTTCAAAATTTAAGACTGATGTTGTTATTGTTGACTTAATTTTAATTGCTTGTCTTGCATATATACGCAACCGAAAAAAAATATTATATATAGCTGCCGATTATGATGTGAACTACTATAAATCAAAAATACTAAGATATTTTAATGATTATTGTTATAAAATAGCATTTAAAATATTCAATATTCGTTCTATTGCTGTATCTAAAGGATTGTTCCACATTTTGCAAACATACCAACCAAAAAATATAACAATCATATCAAATGGAGTAGATCTAAGCATCTACTATAAACAAACTTCCTCTTCCTATAATAATCAAAAAAACAATCCATATGTTATCTTACTTTTTGCTAGGGAAGATTACAGGAAAGGCTTAGACATTGGAGAAAAAGCCATAGAAGAATTGTCAAAAATCAGAAAAATTCATGATTGGGAAGTCTGGACTATCGGATCTGCTAAAATTAATTTATCAAATAATATAAAAGTGAAATCATTTGGTTTTATTAATACCGATGAGAATCTTAAAGATATATTAAGTGTCGCAGATATATATATAGTTCCATCGAGAAGTGAAGGATTAAGCTTTTTATTGCTTCAGGCACTTGCATGTGAATGTGCGATAGTTTCAACAACTGCCGCGCATATTATTGATCACGAGATTAATGGGCTTATCAGTCCCGTTGAAGATTGGAAATCTTTAGCTAATAATCTGAATACAATATTAGAAAACGATGAATTACGTGTAAAATTACAGATAAATGCAAGGTCACTATCAGAAAAATATAGCTTAGAAAAAAGTTGTGAAAAATTCTTAAAATTGTTAAACACTCACTTTAGCGTTATATAATTTATTCATCCTCAGATTAATATTACATAATAAGGACAGAATTGGTTAGCCTTAAGATAATATGAAGAACAAATCCCTCCCGGAACTTCCTGCGCTTCATAAACTTTTAACCCTGAAACCATTCCTGCTGCAAGCCCGGTCATGCCCGCACCTAATATAAAAGTTTCTTTATTACTCATATTTACTCATATCTGGTCCCTTTTTATTTAAAAAATGAAATGGAATATTAACATGTTGCAATTATGTTTCCATAATTCTCTATCTGACAATTAAATCCAGGGGTTACAAACAGTGTAGATGTTTTTTCTAAAACGATAGCAGGTCCCCTAAATTTATATCCTGAATAAAAGTCATCTCTACTGTAGATCCTGGATAAAACATTTTTATTATTATAGAAAATATCACTCTTCGTAAATGTGACTTGTTTTCTTACTTTTGTACATTCTGGAATTTTAAAATCTACTTTTTTGCTTAATGCTCTTAATCTAATATTTACTATTTCTACTATATTATCACTTTGTGAATATCCATACTTTTTTTTATGCTCATTGTGAAAGGTTTTGATAAAGCTTTTATTAAATGGAATGATTAATTCATGTGATTGCCTTTTATACCTTGCATCAATGTAGTATTCATACTTAATACATTCTCTTGTATATTCCTTTTCTGGTCTCTTTTCTAATCTTCTAAATGCTTTACTGATTTTTTGAAAATCGTCTTTTTCACTATTGAAAAACACCGACATGCTATAGTCTCTGAAGTAATCGGCAATAAGCATTCCCAAGGCAGAAAGAACTCCGGGATTACTGGGGAAAATTACTTTTGATATACCAAGTCCTCTCGCCAGTTCACAGGCATGTAAACCCCCTGCCCCGCCAAACGAAAAAAGTGCAAACTCCCGAGGGTCATACCCTCTTTCTAATGAAATGACTCTGAGTGCCTTTTCCATATTAGCATTTGCTACCTCAATAATTCCAGAAGCAAGTTCTAAGGTACTTATTCCCAGTTGTTTAGACAGTTTTCTTAGGGCTCTTGCAGACCTGTCTTTAAATATTTTCATTTCACCGCCTAAGAAATAATCGGGATTTATTCTACCTAAAACTACATTTGCATCAGTTACAGTCGGCCTGTCTCCCTTCCCGTAACAGGCAGGTCCTGGGTCTGAACCCGCACTCTCGGGGCCGACCTTAAGGGCTCCGCCAGGATCGATATATGCTATGGAACCTCCCCCGGCTCCTATGGTTTTCACATCCACCATAGGCACATTCACAGCAAGATTATCAACTGTATTAATATTTGAAAATTTAATGGACCCGTCACACAACGATACATCCGTAGAAGTGCCCCCCATATCATAAGTCATAATCTTATTCATTCCTACTTTTTCAGCAATCTTAAACGCTCCTACAACTCCTCCAGCAGGGCCGGACAAAAGTATCCTTACAGGCTCACTGCCAGCTTGCTCAGTACTGATCAACCCCCCGTTTGACTGCAGAACAAAAATCTTTGATTGTTTGAGCCTCACTTTTAAATTGTTCATATAACTAAAAACTTTTTTTATCAAATATGCATTTATAACAACTGTCGATGTTCTTTCATATTCCCTAAACTCAGGCAAAATCCTGGATGAAACACTAATTGGTATTCCTAAATCTTTTAACAAATTTTCTACTATTAATTCATTTTTAGAACTGGCATATGAGTTTATTAACGAAATAGCTATCGCTTCTGGTTTTAGCTTTTTGATTTTGTTTTTTAGCTTTAACATTTCTGCTTTGCTAATTTGCTCTAAAATATTGCCCTTAAAATCGGCTCTTTCTTTTATGCCTACTCTGTAGGGTCTCTCGACCAGAGGCTTTGTTTCTTGCTCAAAGATGTTATAAAGCTCTTTTCTGTTTTGCCTTCCAATCTCGATTATATCCTCAAAGCCCTTTGTGGTGATCAGTACTATTTTAGAACCCTTTCTTTCAAGAAGCGCATTAGTTGCTATAGTTGTCCCGTGATATATATAGGTACCGTCAAGTTTATCACCTATGAGTTTTTTTATGCCTTGGTAAATTGCAATGGAAGGATCTATTGGTGTTGACAGTTCTTTGTGAACTGAGAATTCACCGTCAACAAGGACAACAAAATCTGTAAATGTTCCGCCTGTATCAATTCCAATTCTCATATATAAAAAAAAATTAATCAGTCGTTCTAGTTTAAATTGAAGACACAAACGGAGAGCAATATTATTAGACTGCTAGCTAATAATTAGTATAGAAAAACATAAACACTATATCTGGATATAATCAATATCTATCAGGATCTTCAGGATAAATCACCTTAACTTTGCCCTCTGCAATTTCCCTTAAAGCTGTAACTACATCTTTATTACCTTTTTCAGTTGATAGGGCAAGGGCACCCTTGACAAGCTGCTTTGATCTCTTCATTGCAGTGATTGACAGTGCAAATCTATTTTCAACCTTCTCTAAACAATCTTCTATAGTTACTCTTGCCATTTAACACTCCTGATGTAATTTCTAATTAATAAAACTAGCAATTTACTTTATATTCAGATTTATACAACTATAATGCTAAGATTTATTAATTATCCTAAATAAGGAACTATGTATAAACTTATTAACTTACTATGAATTTAGATTTATTGAAATTTGATGAAAAAGAGCTGATTCCTATTATTGTTCAAAATGCTGAGGATGGACAGGTTCTAATGTTTGCCTATGGAACCAGGGAGACAATCAAACTCAGTGTCGATACCAAAAAAGCCCACTACTTTAGCAGGTCCAGAAATAAAATATGGATGAAGGGTGAGCAGTCCGGAAACACGCAAAAACTTATCGACATCTACTATGACTGCGACAGAGACGTAATTTTATACACTGTAAAGCAAAAGGGTGTCGCATGCCATACCAACGAGAAAACCTGTTTTTTTACAAAACTTGATGGCACAAAGCAGCTATCTCCCGATTTTCTAAATTCTATACCACTAAAGACTCTCGATGATATATATAAGGTTATTGAAGACAGAAAAACAAACAGAAAAGAAAATTCATATGTAAGCGGGCTCTTTGAAAAAGGTTTAGACAAAATCTTAAAGAAGATTGGAGAAGAAGCCGGCGAAGTGATTATAGGAGCAAAGAATAAGGACAAAGATGAAATTATATACGAAGTAGCCGACCTGTGGTTTCACTCCTTAATCGCGATGAGCTATTTTGAAATCAAGCCAGACGATATTTATAAAGAGCTTGGAAAAAGGTTCGGAAAAACCAAAGAATCGTACGGGAGAGATTAAAGCTAAATATTTTGCTGCCGCTATCTATTTTTCTTAGGCCTGTCTTTTTCTTCAACATAACCCGTAAGCATCATATTTTTTCTAACACTAGCAGGAAGGCCAGACATATCAGGCATTGGCATATTAGTAGATAAATCACTGGTGAATGCAAAGCTGGAAAATACTTTTTCAACGTTTTTTGATTTACAAAACGGACACTTAATTTTCTCTTTATCACTTTCATCATATATAAGATCTGTAAAGCGGTAGTTTTCAGAGTTAAAGAAAACTACCTTTGCTCCCTCTTCAAAATAAAAATCTAAGATAGATCTATCGGCATTTTTCTTTCCATAATCTGCGACAATCTTTTTATTCTTAAGATCTATAACCTCAATTCTGTAAATGTTGTCAAATTTGCTAACTAGTTGGGTTAGAACTTTTTTATCAACTTTTTTTTGTATAAGAGTTAATGAATCCTCTATCCCTTTTCTGCAATTGATACATTCAAATTCAAAAAGCGGCATCTATATATATCTCCTTTTACTTATTTGAAACGTTCATTCAAAAACTCTTGTCCTACCCAGTTAGCTTGTTCTTCATCTTTCATTATTTTATAATCGGTATGAAACTTTAAATCATCTCCAGGTACTGGAGCACGCTTGTTCTTGTCATCAAAAATAGCCTTGAAAGTAGAAAATATTCTTCTAACCCATTTGTGCTTTTTGCATATTGGACATTTTATATCTTTCTCTTCTTCTTTGTTGTATACAAGCTCGCTGAACTTGAAATCTATGAGCTCCATATACAAAACATCTTTTGTTTCAAGAGTCCACTTAAATCTTCTTATACCACTTGCTCCTTGTTCCCCCATAATGAACTTTGGCTTCTTGCTTTTGCCTTCTGTAACCTCTATATATTGTATACCAGGGTTAGCCTTAAAAATTTTAGTTGCGTTGGTTTTATTGTGTTTCTCTGCAAGGCTGTCTATGTCTTTATTGTATCTTTCCATGCATCTATCACATTCATATTCAAATACTGGCATTATGTATACTCCCCTGGAATTTAAAGCTTTTTATACTAACCTAATGATGATATTATTCCAGTCAATATATTTATTTAGTTGTAACATACAATATCATTGTAATTACAACCTGTAGATGGAGGAATAATTGTGCCAGAAAATAATGAATTAATTGTTGAAAATAGAGGCTCCGTCTCAATACTTACAATAAACAGACCGGAGAAAAGAAATCTGGTTACTCCGTCTATACTCGATGGCATAAAAGAGATATTAAACGATCTGAAAAAAGTCGGTAATACAAGATGTGTGGTTATTAGAGGGCAGGGTGATAAAGCATTTTCATCAGGATATGATATTCATGCAATAGGTGAAAATGACATGATAAAAAATCAGGATGGAAGCAATCACCTGCCTATGGCCGCAAAAAGTATAGAAGATTTCCCCTACCCTGTGATTGCAATGATAAATGGACATGCATTTGGCGCAGGACTTGAAATTGCGATTAGCTGCGACTATAGAGTTTGCGCTCTTCATGCAAAACTGGGCATGCCCCCTGCAAAACTTGGGGTTTTATATTCATATGCCGGAATAAGAAAATTTTTAAACCTGATTGGATCAGGATACACAAAAGAAATGTTTTTAATTGGAAATCCAATAGACGGAAGTAAGGCTGAAAGAATTGGGCTTGTAAATATTGTTAAATCTAGTGAAGAAATTGAAGAATATACTCTAAATCTCGCTCAGGAAATCTCTCAAAACGCCCCACTGTCTGTGAAAACGATGAAATTTATGATTAACAAATGGCAGGAAAACCAAAATCTAAGCAGTGAACAAGAAGATAAGCTTATTGAAATGATCTTAGAGGTTCAAAGCAGTTCAGATTATAAAGAAGGTCAGAAAGCTTTTTCTGAGAAGAGAAAACCTGTCTTTAAAGGTAAATAATCATGTATAACCATTACGATTAATTCTTTTGGTACAGCTCAGTCTGCAGAAGGAAACGGCTCTATCTGTGATGGGAATTTCTAGATAGGAGTTTAGTTGCTTATTCGGCAATTCTGGAACCAGGTTCTTAATTGATCTTCTATATAAATATAGTGTCACTAATATTTATATTCCTAGTTATAATTTTTTAGTATTGACAGTAGCAAGCCAAAATACTAGTATTATATTTTATTCATCTTTATTAAAAAATGCTTCAGTATAAAAAAACTGTTAGATATAAGATATTATGAAACTCGAATACATTGCTGATGGATCACCTTATTGTCCTCTTATACGTTTATACGAGTTTACTGATATTGAAACAGCCGGATTAAGAACAAAGGTAGCCGAGCTTGCGCAAGGTTCAAGCATAAGTATTGCGTTACATGATTTGAACTTTGTCACACCAATAGATGACTGCGAGCTGGTTTTAATTGTTGCAGATGATGACCAGGGCATTCTAGCATCTGACTCCGATAGTCTTTTTATGTGTATGCTTTCACAGAAAACCTGGGAACAAATTGCAGGACTCATTGAATCATTTTCCAAGTCTGGAGGTTTAAGTGGCTATCAATGGTTGGATGAAACAAGTGACATTTCATTATTATTGTCCCCTGATGGTAGTTGGTAGTCATCCAAATATTAGAACACCTAGAAGTTTCTGCTTCATAAACCTCTTTAGTCTTATACGTTTCCGCCATTAGTCGTCATTATATTATATCTAGACCAACACCTTGTAGTAAATACCGCTGTTGAGATAAAATATCTCATTTATATTCTGTTACACTGATCACGTTTTACACTGATACTATGGCAAATTTAACAATTTCTATTGATGAAGAAGTTTTAAAGCTTGCAAGAATCAAGGCACTGAAGCAGGGAACTTCTGTAAATGCCGTGCTGAGAGATTATCTGGAATCATATTCGGGATCGCGACAGAT
>SMWS01000056.1 GCA_004356685.1 Deltaproteobacteria bacterium | reverse complement strand
CGATTTGCGTTATAACTTTATCTATTGCGGCTGTAGCAATTCCTACTTTTATAAATAACACTAAAAAATTTATAAACAGGGATTTAATTTCAATTTCAAACAGAAATGTAGCAAATCTCGGCATCGCACTGGGGATTTCTCTGCTAGCAGGTCATATCATTTTTCATTAACCGATCACTCCTTCGGGTCAAAAGGTCAAAGGTTTTGGGGCATGGTCATAACGGTGACCCGATGACCTTTAGAAGATAAATCGATATAAAATGCACTGTATCACCGCCTGATTTTGAGTCAGCTTTAATTGGGTAGTTTCTATATATAACCGCAATTATTGCTCAGTCATAGAACAGCGACAGGTGCAAGTCTGTATTAAAGTCAATATGAACTGTGGGGTTTAAAATTTTGAATTCCAGCATGTGTCCGCCCGCTTTTTTATCTTCTGTAATAAAATGAAAATGATATCCGGGAACGTTAATATTTTTCATAAACTTTGGGACCCAAAAACCTACAGCCGTTCCTTTAATGTCCTTAAAGTCAAAAATCTTTTGCTGTTTTACTGCTTCTTTTAAGGAAGGATAGGGTTTTTGCTGCTTGGGAACACTGCGGGTTTTAACAAATTGATATTCGCCTGTGATTTTAATAGCATATATAAGGTCTTTTGATGGCAGGGCTTGATCTATTGTATCTTTTAGAAGCTGATAATTATAATCTCCTGTGAGTGTAATAGACTTGTCTGATTCAAAAAAAGTAACCATAGCAAATGGCGTTTTTATTTTATCGTTTACGCTATTTGCTTTTCCTGTGTAATCAACCTGAAAAAATTCACCATCGACTCCTACCATTTCTCCATCTAATCCATCAAACGTACCAAGCCCAAAATCTCCATGTTTTTTTAATTCACCCATTGAAAGCAATCCTTCCATTTCTCCGTCATCAAGCTGACCTATGGTTGATTCCTGGTATACAAGATCTCGGGGGTATTGTGCGCAGGACAAAAAGAGCAAAATAAATAATAATAAGGAAATACTATTTTTTAACGTTATATATTTAAAATATTTATTCATCTTTATTTTCATTTTCATTAAAAAGTTTAAAGTATTCTTTTTCTGTAATAACCTCGGAATTATCTTCTAACCTGTCGAGAAATACTATACCTTCTATATGGTCAAATTCATGCTGAAAAATCCTGGCAACAAAATCTTCAAACATAGCTTCAAGTTCATTTCCTTCTCTGTCAAAGTATTTAACCTTAACCGAGCGGTGTCGCAGCACTGGTGCTCTTATGCCGGGAATACTCAGACAGCCTTCCCACCCTTTTACAAGCCCCTCTGAATATGAAATTATTTGGGGGTTAATTACTGGTGTTGGGATCATCTCTGGGGCCTCGGGGTATCTATCATTAGGATAAGATGAAATTATGAAAATTCTTAAAGACTGTCCTACCTGAGGAGCTGATATTCCAACACCACTGGCGTGGCTGGCTGTAAATATTAAATCGTCAATAAGCTGCTGAACTTTTGGATCCGGAATGTCTTTAACTTCTTTTGCCTTTGTTCTTAAAACAGGATTTCCTAATTCAACTATTTCCAAAATGTTTGCCATTTAGCTTTATAAAGTAATAAATTTTATGAAAAAATAAACCACTGTTGAAAAATATCCCCTTAAATGCAATAATAAAATATTATTATCCCTTTATCAGTAAGCACTTATGTCATCTTAAAGACGAGGTTTAAATATAAGCTGAATATTTTAATTAAAACATTATTTATATTCATATTCATAAGTTGTTATTCATCACATTTTCTTTTTGCGCAGGCATCTATCAAAAAAAATATCTTTTTTGAATATGATGATTCTACTCTCAGGCCAGAATCTGTAAAAATTTTAAATTTTTATATTAAAAAAATAAATACTAATCCGGGTTCAGAACTCACAATTACTGGTTATTCGGATCATATGGGCAATGACAATTATAATAAAACATTATCTGAAAAACGAGTAAAAGCGGTTGTTGACTATTTTGAGAAAAAGGGAATTCAAAAAAAGAAGATTAGTGCTAAAAGCCTTGGAAGTACCACGCAATTTTCCAAAGGTGAGTCTGAAAAGTCTTTAAAAATGAATAGAAGAGTAGAAATCACACTACTTGTTGCTGAAAAAACAAAGTCCCTGCCTACCGGTAATACAGAAAAAGAAAATATTATAATAAAGAAAAAGGAAAACGGCTTTGTAAATACTGTTGAAATTAGAAATATAGTATCACATGAACTTAAAAAAATTGCAGCAAAAAATATAGAATATATAACGCCAGGAGAAATGAAAAAGGGTGAGCCCGGGCTTATAGAAGCTGTAGTATCTGAAAGTATACTAAAAAACTTGATTAAAAGACTTAATAATAGTACTTATAAAAGAATATCGGGTCTTAGCGATATAGATATAAAGGGGTTTATTCTTTCTGGTGATGGTTTTTTAATAAAAAAACTGCAAGGCGAAAAATTTGGAAAATGGGCATGGGAAGTTACACCTAATGAAAAAGGGATCAGTAGTCTTACTCTTATTGCCATAATACAAATAGATCCCAATGAGGATAAACAAACGTATAATATTCCTCTTTATCTAAAGGGAGTAGATGTTAAAAGTGGTTTTTTTAATATTTTCTAAATCTTTAAGTATTTAATTATAACTCTTTGGATAAATAGGGTTTTTAAAATGGACTAAAACACAAAAAATTGAAAGGATATGTTATTTACTTTTAAATTATGGGTATTAACTGGCTTGATATAACAGTTTTAGTAGTACTGGCTGTGTTTTTTATTACCGGGCTGCTAAGGGGTTTTGTAAGACAGGTGTTTTCAATCCTTGCAATAGGCGGCGGACTTACTGTAGCAGTGATGTTTTTTGATCTGCTTGGATCTCTGTTGGTTGAAAAGCAGTTTATTCAAAACAATTCTATAGCAAATGTGATTGGATTTATTCTTATTCTTATTTTTACTTATATTATTATTCAACTTTTAGGCTGGATTATAACAAAACTGATAGGCACACTTCAACTCAACTGGGTAGACAGGCTTGGGGGCGGGATACTTGGAGCTTCTTTTGGAATTATTGTAGGAGTAATATTGATAGCCGGGCTCACTTTTTTCTATGGTGAGGATGATCCAACATTTAAGAACTCTGTAGCAACTCCTTATTTAAAAACAGCCTATCTTTTAATTAAAGATACAATACCAAACGATATTAATAAGGAGTTTCAAAGAGCAAGAAAGCTAATAAGAAACAAGGGAATAGTGGCTGCAGCAAAGATTAAAGAAATTGTGGTAAGTGATCAAAAAGATAAAAAATTAGAGAAAAAAGAAACTATAAATAAAGGAAGTATAAAAAAAGAAACTCTAAAGGATACTGAAACTAAGAAATGATAGGAATTGAAACCTTAGACGAATTTATTATCAGAAGGCAGGAAAAATTCCCGGATGCCAAGGGTGAACTTTCAAGACTGCTGAGAGACATTGGGCTTGCATCTAAAATTGTTCACAGAGAAGTCAATAAAGCAGGTCTTGTAGACATATTGGGTGATACAGGGACAACCAATGTACAGGGTGAAAAAGTAAAAAAACTGGACGTTTTTGCAAATAACAGGTTTGTCGCATCACTAAAGATGGGTGGTGCGTGCTGTGGGATAGCATCAGAAGAAAATGAAAACTTCATTATTATTGATGATGAGTTATCGCAAAATGCAGAATACATAGTTGCTCTGGATCCACTCGATGGTTCTTCGAATATCGATGTAAATGTTTCTGTAGGCACAATTTTTTCTATATATAAGAGAGGTTCCTTACAAGGAGGTTTTTGTCAGTTAGCTGATTTTCTGCAAAGAGGATATGAGCAGGTATCAGCAGGGTATATCATTTATGGATCGTCAACAATGATGGTTTATACTACTGGCAAAGGAGTAAACGGTTTTACTCTTGATCCTTCAATTGGTGAATTTTGCCTTTCACATCCTGATATTAAAATTCCTAAATCTGGACAGATGTATTCTGTTAACCAGGGCAATTACTCAAAATTCAAAAAAGGAGTACAAAAGTATATAAGCTACTGCGGTGAAGATGATAAGAATACCAATCGTCCCTATTCTCTCAGATATGTAGGTTCTCTTGTAGCAGATATACACAGAAATCTTTTAAAGGGCGGTATCTTCATGTATCCATCTACCTCCACTATGCCCTACGGCAAACTCAGGTTGCTTTATGAATGTAACCCCATGGCTTTTATTGTGGAGCAAGCAGGAGGTAAGGCAATTAATGGAAAAGACGATATACTCCAGTTACATCCCACTGACCTTCACCAAAGAACTCCAATGTTTATAGGATCAACAGATATGGTAAATATGCTAAGTGAATTCATAGACAGGTTTTCTGTATCACCTTCTATATGAGGTTATGCAATTGTAATTTCAGAGTCAAGATAAACATCCTGAACTGCGTTTAAAAGCTCAACACCATCTTTCATAGGTTTTTGAAATGATTTTCTGCCAGTAATAAGGCCCATACCACCTGCCCTCTTGTTAATAACTGCAGTTCTTACGGCATCGTAGAGATCGTTTTTGCCCGATGATCCACCCGAGTTAATCAACCCCGCGCGCCCCATATAGCAATTAACAAGTTGATACCTCGTTAAATCAATTGGATGGTCGCTTGTTAGTTTGGAGTAGACATAATCGTGTGTTTTTCCGAACTTTAGAGCCAAATAACCGCCATTGTTTTCGGCCTGTTTTTGCTTAACTATGTCGGCCTCAATTGTAGCAGCAAGGTGATTTGCCTGCCCTGTGAGGTCGGAGGAGAGATGATAATCAGCCTCTTTTGTTTTAAATGCTGTATTTCTTAGATATGCCCATAGAATTGTAACAAGCCCAAGGCTGTGGGCATAATGAAAAACCTCGGAAATTTCCTGAATCTGTCTTGTACTCTCATCAGAACCGTAATAAATAGTAGCTCCAACTCCTGTAGCTCCCATCTGAAAAGCCTGATCTACACTTCCAAAGAGTATTTGGTCAAATTTGTTTGGGTATGTCAGAAGCTCATTGTGGTTAAGCTTTACGATAAAAGGAATCTTGTGAGCATATTTTCTGGATACAGATCCTAAAACTCCAAGAGTACTGGCAACCCCGCTGCAGCCTCCCTCAATAGCAAGCCTAACAATATTTTCAGGATCGAAATAAATTGGGTTTGGCGCAAATGAAGCCCCCGCTGAATGTTCAATTCCCTGATCAACTGGGAGAATCGAAAGATAACCGGTTCCAGACAGACGGCCTGAATTAAAAAGAGACTGGAGATTTTTTAAAACAGCATTTGGTCTATCGTTTTGGCTAAATACATCCTCAATAAAGTTTGGTCCCGGAAGATAAAGCTTATTTTTAGAAATTGTTTTACACTTATGATTTAAATAGTAGTCTGCATCACTGCCTAAAACATCAACAATATTTTTTGTCTTTGCCATACTCAGTTCCTCTCCTAAAAATTAATTTTTTTTATCGTTTAGGATCGATATACCGGGAAGTTCGTTTCCTCCTAAAAACTCTAAAGACGCTCCTCCTCCTGTGGATACATGACTAATTTCTGACAGTAAAACTTCTGCTTTTCTCAGTGCTGAGATAGAGTCTCCTCCACCTACTACGGTGGTTGTACCTCTCCAGGTGGACAGTGCAATTGCTCCTGCTATATGAGTTGTCCCCGATGAAAAATCATCTACTTCAAAAACTCCCATGGGGCCACTCCAAAATATAGTAGAATTACCTTTTAAACTGGATATAAAAAGTGCTGCAGTTTTGGGACCTATATCAAACCCATGCAGCTCATCGGGAATTTCGTCATCCACAACAATCAGATTTTTCCTGTTCTCAAAACTCTCAGCAACGATATGGTCGACCGGTAGCACTATTTTATCTCCATATTTGTCCAAAGCTTCCTTTACCCAGGGAATCATTTCATCTTCTGTAATAGAATCTCCAACATTTATACCCTTAGCTTTTAAAAATGTATAAGCAACCCCTCCGCCTATTATAACCTGGTCTGCCTTTTCTATCAGATTTTTCAAGGCATGGATTTTATCTTTAATCTTTGAGCCGCCTACAACAACTGAATAAGGTCTTCTAGGGCAGTCCAAAAGTTTTCCTAAAAATTTAAGCTCTCTATCTACAACAAAGCCTGCAAGTCTTACGGAAAAGTGAGATGCCATTCCAAATGTAGAAGCGTGGGCTCTATGGGAGGTGCCAAATGCATCATTTATATATATATCGGCAAGAGACGCTAGTTCTTTACAAAATCCAGGTTCGTTATTTCTTTCCTCAATATGAAACCTTAAGTTCTCTAATACTAAAAGTCCTCCATTTTTCAAATTATCAACTACATTTTTTACTTCTTTTCCGATAACTTTTCCAACAAATTTTACTTCTCTTCCCAAGAGTTCAGTAAGTCTGCTAGCCACTGGTTCAATGGATAGGCTTTTTATTATTTTCCCTCTGGGTCTTCCCATGTGAGAGGCGACTATTACCTTGGCGCCTCTATCAACTAAGTAATCAATTGTAGGTACAGCTCTTCTTATTCTGTAATCTTCGCTAATTTTTCCATCCCTGATTGGGACGTTGAAATCAACACGCAAAAAAATTACTTTACCTTTTAGTTCAGAATCCGGCAGATCTGAAACTACTAATTTATCATTCAAAGTTTTTTCCCTACAAGTTCAATAAGATCAACGACTCTGGATGAGTATCCATATTCATTATCATACCATGCAATCACTTTAACTAAATTGCCTCCTACCACTGAAGTTAGGAGTGAATCAAAAATTGCGGAGTGAGTATCGCCAATTAGATCGGAGGACACCAGTGGTTCGTCGGTGTACCGGAGATAATCCTTTAGTTTACCTCTAGCGGCTTTTTTAAATGTCTCGTTAACCTTTTGAACAGTAGTTTTTGTTTTTAATTCTACTACAAAATCGACAACAGATACATCGGGTGTTGGTACTCTCATGGCAACAGCTTTCAGTTTACCTTTTAATTCGGGGAAAATGATCTGTATTAAATCAGCAGCGCCAGTGCTTGTAGGTATTATTGAAAGAGCTGCCGAACGTGCCCTTCTTAAATCTTTATGAGGAGCATCTAAAATTTGCTGGTCATTTGTATAAGAATGAACTGTTGTCATTTGTCCTCGTTTAATGCCAAAATTGTCGTGCAGTACTTTTACTAACATACTAAAACAGTTGGTAGTGCAAGAGGCATTTGATAGTATGTGATGCTTTGAGGGTTTGTAATCTTTATGATTTACTCCCATTACTGTTGAGAAATCAACGGCTCCCTTTGCAGGAGCTGTAATGATTACTTTCTTAACTGATCTACCCATATGCATAGAAGCTGCTTCTTTACTGGTAAATATGCCTGTAGATTCCACTACCTCCTCAGTTCCGAGTTCATCCCACCCTATGTTTTGGGGCTCTCTTTCTGAAAATACTATTATTTTTTTACCATCAATAACTATACTGTTTCCGCTTACCCCTACTTCGCCTTTATAAGGGCCGAATACAGAGTCATATTTAAATAGATGGGCTAGAGTTTTTGCATCGGTAATATCGTTTATACCTACAAAATCCAAATTTGATCTTTGCAGTCCAATCCTCAGTACATGTCTTCCAATTCTTCCAAATCCATTAATTCCTACCTTAAGGGGCATTTATTTCCTCCAAATTGGTATTAAACTTCAACTTTTGATACAAAACCGAAAAACTACCTAACTGCTAATTAGAGTCAAGTCCCCAGATATGTTCGATTTTCTATCTAAAAAAGGGTTTTATTTAAATCAATACAGCAATTAGTCAGGTCTAACTTTCTTAAGTTTATCGATAAATTCTTTAATTTCTTTAGATTTTACTTTCATGCTGACTCTGTTAACGACTAATCTGGCGGTAATGTTAGATATTACATTAATAGATTCCAGTTTATTCTTTTTGAGGGTTTCTCCACTAGCAGTCAGGTCTACTATAACATCTGACAAACCAACTATCGGTGCTAGTTCAACCGATCCGTACAGTTTGACAATCTCGACGTTAATACCCTTTTTTGAAAAATAATCATTGGCTATTGTTGGATATTTTGTAGCAACCCTCAATGACTTTGAAGAATCAGGTTTATAACCGTTAGGCGCTGCAACGATGAGCTTACATTTTCCAATTTTTAAATCCAACGGTTCATACAGATCATATCTTTCTTCTAATAATGTGTCTTTACCGACAATACCGCAATCTGCTGCACCATACTCTACATATGCAGGCACATCTGTGGGGCGTACTACCATAGCTTTTATACCTACATCAGGGTATTCAAATATTAGTTTTCTGGTGTTTTTTAATATGTTATTAATATTGTATCCAGCTTTATTAAAAATATATGTAGCTTCTTTAAGTAGTCTTCCGCGTGAAAAGGCTATGGTTATCATTCTTTATCCCTCCAAATTTTTGCGCCAACCTGTTCTAATTTCTTATCAAGTCTGTCATAACCTCGGTCTAGGTGGTAAACCCTCGATATGTCTGTTCTGCCATTTGCTATCAAACCAGCCAAGACAAGGGAGGCGCTTGCACGCAGGTCACTTGCCATAATTGGTGCTCCACTTAAGTGCTTTACACCCCGCACTACTGCACTATTACCTACAAGCTTTATTTCTGCTCCCATCCTTCTCAATTCTCCTGCATGTAAATATCTCTGAGGAAAAATTGTTTCGCTAATAATGCTAAGGCCCTTGGACACACTCATTAAAGTCATTAACTGTGCCTGCATATCAGTTGGAAATCCAGGGTAAGGAAGTGTTGTAAAATCAATACTCTTAAATTTATCTGTGCCTTTTACCCTAACCCCATCACTTACTTTTGAAATCTCAGCTCCAACTTCAATTAATTTTCCAATTACTGCTCCATTGTGTTCAAATATGCAGTTTTTCAAAAGTAGATCCCCTGAAAGAAGAACTGCGGCTACCATAAGTGTACCGCTTTCAATTCTATCGGGCATGACTTCATAGTTTTTAATTGGTTTTAGTTTGCTTACGCCTTTAATTGTAATTATGTCAGTGCCTGCCCCGCTAATATTAGCTCCCATTTTATTTAGGGCATTTGCAAGATCAACTACTTCAGGCTCGCAAGCAGCGTTGAGTAGAATCGTTTCACCCTGCGCAAGCACAGATGCAAGCATCATGTTTTCAGTTCCGGTTACTGTGGAAATATCAAATGGAATAATACTTCCCGTCAGTTTCTTTGCTTTAGTTTCTATATAACCTTCTTCGATTATTATTTTAGAACCCAGTAACTCAAGGCCCTTCAGATGCTGATCTATGGGCCTCTCACCGATTGCACAGCCCCCTGGAAAAGAAACCCTGGTTTTTCCAAACCGTGCAGTAAGAGGACCAAGGACTAAAACAGATGCTCTCATAGTTCTTACAAGCTCATAGGGTGCTATCCAGTTATTAATTGCAGTAGAGTCAATTTCAAGGTTGCCGCTGTCGTATTCGACTTTTGCTCCCAGCATAACAAGAAGTTTGGACATTGTACGAACGTCATCCAGATCGGGAACGTTAGTAAAACTGTTTACCCCGCTTGTTAAAATTGTAGAAGCCATAAGTGGTAAAACAGAGTTCTTAGCTCCGCTTATTATCACTTCACCTTCTAGCCTGTTTCCGCCCTCTATTACTATTTTTTCCATTTTGCTTTAATAACCCTGTCGATTCCAGATAAATCTCTAAATACTTCGATTTCTTTATAACCATTTAATTCAAACATTTCAATAACCTTAACAGATTGATCAAATCCGATTTCTAAAAGACACCAACCCTCATTTTTTAAAACCCTCATGGATTCTGATATAATCTTACTTATTATTCCAAGCCCATTATCACCCGCTACAAGCGCTGATTTAGGTTCATAATTTCTAACACCCCTATCGAGTTTGTGGAACAGTTTTTCTCTTACATAAGGCGGATTTGAAACAATAAGATCAAATTTATTATCCTTTATAAATTCCAGCAGATTACCTTTTATAAAAAAAGGATAGCAATCATTGCTTTTTGAATTTTGTTTTGCTTTTTGTAATGCACCATAGGATATATCCGTAGCAACACATACTGAATCAGGTATCTCATCTTTTAAGGTTACAGCAATACAGCCACTCCCAGTGCCGACATCTAATATAGATGGGTAATCAAAACCCTTTAATATTATGATGGCCTTATCTACGAGAAGCTCAGTTTCGGGTCTTGGAATTAAGACATTGCCGTCGACTGAAAACTCTCTGGAGTAAAATTCTTTTTTACCCAATATGTAGGCTACGGGCTCACTTGTAAGTCTTCGCTCAATTAACTCTTTATATTTGTCTATTTCACTATCAATAACTAACCTGTCATGATTTTTATAAAAATTTAGTTTATCAATACCGGTAGCCTCTAAGAGTAGCACAGAAGCCTCCAGACCCGGATTTTCAAATTTCTGATTTAAAAGTGCATCCCTTCCAAAATCGTATAATTCTTTTATATTCATAAGGATCGTTCAGTATACATAATCATTATTCTAATCATACATATTCTCTAATATAATACGTTGTTTTTGATATAATAATTACAAATAAATTTAAATGAAATATAAGTTTATACTCGCATCATCTTCTCCACGAAGGATCAGTATGCTTCAAGATTTAGGCATTAAGTTTGAAGTCATAGTTCCCAATATTTATGAAGTTCAGCATGAACAAGAGGATCCAAAAGATTTTGTTTTAAGACTTTCTAAAGAGAAGGCTTTAGACGTCTTAAGTAAAATAAACGAAAAGGCTACTGTTCTCGCAGCCGATACGATTGTAATCTTGGGCAAAACTATACTTGGAAAACCCGGCAGTGAAGATGAAGCAAAGCAAATGCTCGAAATGTTATCCGGCAATATTCATAAAGTTGCTACGGGGTTTTCTATAATAAATGAAACCGGAACAGTTTTGCATCAGGAGGCAGTCTTTACCGATGTTAAATTTAAGAACCTTGCCCCAAATGAGATCGAAGGATACATTAAAACCGGTGAACCTATGGATAAAGCCGGGGCATACGGGATTCAGGGCATCGGATCATTTATGGTTGAAGAGATAAGGGGTT
>SMWS01000055.1 GCA_004356685.1 Deltaproteobacteria bacterium | reverse complement strand
TCTTTAGTTATTGCTTTTGAAAGTATCAATAAAAACTGTTGGAAATTTTTAGATGAACAGGTTTTAAAGATAAATAAATTATGATTTTTGACATAGACCATATTTGGCTTCTTTTACTAATTCTGCCTGTTGTATCGTTTTTATATGCAAGTGTTGGTCATGGTGGAGCTAGTGGTTATCTGGCTTTTATGGCATTATTTTCTTTTGCACCTGAAGTCATGAAACCAACAGCATTATTGCTTAATATTTTTGTGTCAGCTATTGCGTTTTATTATTATTACAAAGAAGGGTTTTTTAACAGAAAATTGTTTATTCCATTTGCTATTGCTTCAATTCCGATGGCTTTTATTGGTGGAATGATTGAAGTTGACGCTTCACTTTATAAAAAAATATTAGGTGTTTTGTTAATTTTTGCCATCCTTAAAATGCTGAATGTATTCGGACCTACCTTGCCGTCAGGCAGAAAAGAAAGCACTAAAATTAAGGACATAAAACTTTGGCAAGGAATAGTTGTTGGTGGAATAATTGGTTTCTTTTCTGGATTAATAGGTATAGGTGGAGGCATTATTCTAACACCAATAATCCTATTGTTGCATTGGGGGAAAATGAAAGAAGCTGCAGCAGTTTCAGCCCTGTTTATTTGGGTAAACTCTGCATCAGGATTAGTAGGACAAATAAGTAGTGGAGTTTTAATAAATATAGAGTCTTTTGCTTTAGTCGCTATTGCCATAGTTGGAGGGTTTTTTGGAGCTTACTTAGGAAGTAAAAAAATGAACAATCAGAATTTAAGATACTTATTGGCAATAGTATTGGTTATAGCTTCAGTAAAATTAATAACGCTTTAAATGAATAGTAACAAACACATCACTGGAATTATTCTTGCAGGAGGAAAAAGCTCACGAATAGGAAGCGATAAAGGCTTTTTACTATTAAACGAAAAGGCTTTTATTCAGCATATTATTGAAGCCATGCAACCACTTGTAAATGATATTATAATTGTTTCAAATAATCCAGATTATGATATTTTTAACCTTAAAAGAGTGACCGATTTAATGGAAAATTCCGGACCATTAGCAGGAATATACACAGGATTACATCATTCTAATACCGAAAATAATTTGGTGTTGAGTTGCGATGTGCCTTTAATAAATACTGAAACATTAAAAAAATTAACAACCAATATTGAAGAACATATAGACGTAATTCAACTTGAAAGTAAAGGCAAGACAATGCCACTTATTGCGATGTATAAAACACATTGTAAAAACAAGTTTTTCGAGCTTTTACAACAAGGTGAAAAACGATTACGATTTGCGGTTAAACAATGCAAAGTAAAGACCATTACATTAAATACAGAATTAGAAAAATTTACAGTAAATATAAATACACAACACCATTTAAGAGACCTGTCAGGTTTTGAAAACCTGACAGGTCTGAAACAACAATAACAACAACAATGCAATTAACCATTAAATATTTTGGACTTATCGCCGAAATTACAAAACGCAACAAAGAGCAATTTGAATTTTCAGGAACGCTAATTAATGAGTTTCTTGAAACTGTTTATTTAAAGTATCCTAAACTTAAAGAAACCCATTTTCAGGTTGCACAGAATAACGAAATCGTTTCAAAAGAAACGATAATTACACAAACCGAAATAGCTTTATTACCTCCATTTGCAGGAGGATAAAATACATGACAAGATACGACAGACATATTATATTATCTGAAATCGGACAAAAAGGTCAAGACAAACTCACTCAAGCCAAAGTTCTGGTTGTTGGTGCAGGAGGTTTAGGTTGTCCTGTTTTGCAATACTTAACTGCTGCAGGAATTGGCACTATTGGGATCGTAGATTTTGATGTAGTTGAAAAATCAAATCTGCAACGGCAAGTGCTTTTCGGTACATCTTCGTTAGGAAAAAATAAAGCAATTGCTGCAAAACAACGATTATTAGATTTAAATGATACTATTTCAATACACACTTATCCTGAAAAGCTAACACGTAAAAATGTTTTAGAACTTTTTAAAGACTACGATATTATTGTCGATGGTACAGATAATTTTGCTACAAGATATTTAATCAACGATGCTTCAATTATCACGAACAAGCCTTTAGTATATGGAGCCATTTATAAATTTGAAGGTCAAGTTGCAGTCTTTAATTATAAAAATGGCGCAAGTTATCGTTGTTTGTTTCCGACTCCCTCAAAAGAAGGCGCAATACCAAATTGTTCCGAAATTGGAGTGTTAGGAGTTTTACCTGGAATCATTGGTAGTATGCAAGCCAACGAAGTACTTAAAATTATTTTAGGTTTAGGAAATATTCTTTCTGGAAAATTACTTTGCTATAATGCTTTAACAACGCAAACTACAACTTTAATAATCCATAAAGTTGAAAGCGAAATCAAAAAAGTGTTATCAAAAAAAGAAAGTTTTCAAAATACTGTTGAAGAACTTAATTGTAATTTTAATCCGCCCGAAATTTCAATTGAAGATGCTTTTAAAAAGAGAAACATTCAATTTATTGATGTTAGAGAAAAAGATGAATTTCCTAAAGTTGACAGTCTTAATCCAACGCATATTCCGTTAAGCAAATTAGAAAATAATCTTCATAAAATTGATTTAAAAAAGAAAAAAATAATCTTTTGTCAATCTGGAATTAGAAGTAAAAAAGCTGTCTCTATCTTACAAAAGCATAATATTAACAATAGTTATAGTATAAAAGAAGGTGCTTCAGAAATATTAGAATATATAAATCAACTCCATAAACAACAATAAAAATGAAAGACAAGAAGCCCAAAAATGTATTTAAAGAAGGTGCAATTTCTTCAGAGTTTATAGCAACATCAATTGAAAAACATCAATCCAAAACAAGTATTGGTGCACACAATATTTTTTTAGGGCAAGTGCGTGCAGATACGATAGATAATAAAACCGTTTCAGCTATAGAATACACAGCTTATGAAGAAATGGCAATTGCTAAATTTCACGAGATTAGAGAAGCTGCTTTTAATAAGTTCGATTTAAACTGTATGCACATTTATCACAGTCTGGGCAAAGTTAATGTGGGAGAAATCTGTATGTTTGTTTTTGTGTCTTCACCAAGACGAAAAGAAGTCTTTAAAGCGATAGAATATATTGTTGAAGAAATAAAAGCCAATGTTCCCGTTTTTGGAAAAGAAATTTTTGAAGACGAAACACACCAATGGAAGGTAAATAGTTAGAATATGGTCGATATAACAAACAAATCTAATACACTTCGTACTGCAATTGCGCAAGCCATAGTAAGAGTCAGTAAACCTGAAACTATTGTAGCCATTGAAAATGATACAGTTCCAAAAGGAAATGTCTTTGCAATGAGCAAAGCAGCAGGTTTACTCGGTATTAAAAAAACACCAGATTTGCTTCCAGATTGCCATCCTTTACCAATTGAATTCACTTCTGTTGAATACCAAATAAATGAATTGGAAATCACAATTATAGTTACTGTAAAAACCATTTACAAAACTGGTGTCGAAGTTGAAGCTATGCATGGTGCAAGTATTGTGGCTTTAAATATGTACGACATGCTAAAACCTATTGATAAAGGCATCGAGATTCATCACATAAAACTATTGAGTAAAAAAGGCGGAAAGTCCGATTTTAGAGACCGTTTTAGAAAAGACTTAACAGCAGCGGTAATTGTGTGTTCCGATACAATTTCGGCAGGACAAAAAGAAGATAAAGCTGGTAAGGCAATTATTAAAAAATTGGAAGACTGTGATGTGAAAATTTCAGATTATATTATTATTCCAGACGAAAATGAAATCATTCAGGAAAAAGCTAAAAGCTATCAGGAAAAAGGAATTGATCTTATTATTTTTACTGGTGGAACAGGGCTATCAAAAAGAGACGTAACACCTGAAGCTTTATTGCCCTTGTTAGACCGAAGAATTTCAGGAATTGAAGAAGCTATTCGTAATTATGGGCAAGACCGAACGCCATATTCTATGCTTTCAAGAAGTGTTGCAGGAACCATAAAAAACAGTTTGGTCTTGGCGTTGCCAGGTTCCACAAATGGAGCAAGAGAGTCTATGGAGGCTATTTTTCCTTCAGTTTTACACATTTTCAGAATTTTAAAAGGAGCAAGACACTACTAATGAAACGAGCACACGAATTTTATTATTCAACGAAAATGATTATTAGCGAACAGTCCCGATAGTTATCGGGATGACCTTTGACAATCAATAAATATTGAGACATGAAACAGAATAACAACATAATGACAGATACTTTTGGCAGAGTGCATACATATTTACGCATCTCACTTATAGAACGCTGTAATTTACGATGTACCTATTGTATGCCGGAAGAAGGCGTTTTATTATCTCCGAAATCAAGTTTAATGACCTGTGAGGAAATATATACTATAGCAAAAACATTTGTTGAAAACGGAGTTACTAAAATAAGGTTAACCGGAGGCGAACCCTTGATACGTAAAGACATTCCTGTTATTTTAGAAAAATTGGCCTCATTGCCAGTGGAACTTTCTATCTCTACTAATGCAGTTATTGTAGATAAATTTATTGACACGTTTAAGGAAAATGGATTACAAAATATTAATGTGAGTTTAGATACTTTAGATGCAGCAAAGTTTAAAGAAATTACACGTCGTAACGATTTTGAAAAAGTCTATAATAATATTTTGCTTTTGGTTTCTGAAGGCTTTAAAGTAAAAATTAATACTGTTATGATAAAAGGCTTTAATGATGACGAAATAATAGATTTGGTTCAGCTCACAAAAAACCTTCAAGTATCTCTTCGATTTATTGAATTTATGCCTTTTGATGGTAATAAATGGGATATGAAAAAGATGGTTTCTTATGCAGAAATAATGAAAAAACTAAATAGTTTTTATTCTGAAGAACAAATTGAAAGATTACAAGATGCTCCAAATGATACCTCAAAAAATTATAAGATTAAAGGTTATAAAGGCTCATTTGCGGTTATAAGCTCTGTGACTAACCACTTTTGTGATACTTGCAACAGGCTAAGGCTAACAGCCAATGGACACTTAAAAAACTGTTTATTTTCTGCAACCGAATCTGATTTACTTACAACACTTCGCGCGGGGAAATCGATAGAACCTATAATTGAAAAAGCAGTACAAGCAAAATTAAAAGTTAGAGGCGGAATGGATACATTGAAAAAATTACAAGAGCCAAAACTTCATACTCAAAATAGAAGTATGATTACTATTGGGGGTTAATCATCCCTATTCATCAACTGCGTTCCAAATTGTTTCAAAACATTTTTTTTGTCTTCTGAAATATTCAAAGTTTCTAAAACAGAAAATGCTTTGTTTGTGTAATATTCTATTGCATTTTTTGTGGCTTCAGCAGAAC
>SMWS01000054.1 GCA_004356685.1 Deltaproteobacteria bacterium | reverse complement strand
TATTGATTGTTTGCATAACAAGTAATTATATAGTTTTTTCATATCACCTCAAAGATTATAATTTTTTTATTGGCTTGCAAGAAAAAAGTACTAAATACATGATAGCCCACCTGCATAATATCCCCAAAAGGAAGATATAAAGAAACTGGATAATTTTTTTTCTTTTGGTATCACAAATGATGAGTAAATAAAAAATAAAAAGAGAATTATTAAAATTGTATTTATATATCGCATGTTCAAATTAGATTATAGCATTAAACAATGTCTTATTTATTACAAGTTTTGATAATGGCTGAAATCAGGTTAAATGTTCTTCCATGAGTTCGGGAATTGATAGTATTGACTTAGTTAAAGAAAAAGCTTTCGAGATAGTATCGGAAAGTAAGTCTAGGTTAAAGAACTGTGATTATATTGATGTAAGGGTTGGCGCTCATCATATAAAGTCTGCAACCGCCGAGAGGGGTGTTGCAAAGAGCAGCAGTGATGAGACTGATTTGTCTCTTGGAATAAGGGTAATAGCCGGCGATAAAATGCTTGCCTCCGGTTTTTCTGGTAGATTTCTTGGGCGGGGCGATTTCAATAAATTTGATAATATTCTAAAAGAATCTATAGAGAAAGCTCATACAAGAGCATTATTAAATTCTGAATGGAAGTATAAAACCAAAGCCTCTTTAGGAAATCTGGGTGATTCAATTAAGAGTACTAACCTTGGAAATATTGATATTTACAAAGATGTTATAAAAGTTCCTTTTGAGCAAAATCCTGAAAGGACTTCTCTTGATAAGATAGTAAATGAATCGGTTTTAATATCCAAAAATATAGAAGAGCAATATTCAAAAAACGGATACAACGTGGTTTCCTTATCTACTGAAATAATACGCGAATTATATGTCTCAACCGAAGGCGCATTCATCGATCAGATCTTTCCACTTACCGAAGGCTTCGTATATATACTTGTAGGCGATGAATATAATTATGATCAGCTGGGGGCACAGGGTGGATGGGAAGTATTGGAAGGCAAAAATATTTTTAATACTGATATAAAACAGTTTGCTTCAAATCTTACAACAGAAACCATAGAAACATCTAAAGCCGAAATTATAGAGCCGCCAAAAAAAGAGGTAGTAGTCGTTACTGATCCGCATTTTAATGCGCTGGTTGTTCATGAAATAGTGGGCCATCCGGTAGAAGCGGACAGGGCCTTAAAAATGGAAACGGCTTATGCAGGGAGGAGCTGGCTGCTTACAAATCTGCAGGAAAACCAGATAGGAAAACAGGTAGCATCCGGTCTTGTTACGGCATATTCCGATTCCAATATAAATGGTTACGGATATTATGGCTATGATTCCGAAGGGGTAAAAGGAAAGAGGATAGTTCACATAGAAAACGGTATTTTCAGGGGATTTTTAAACAGCCGGGAAAGTGCAGTAATATTAGGTGAAGAGCCAAACGGAGCGATGCAGACATCGGGGTCGCATTACATTCCTGTAGTAAGAATGACAAATACTGTATTTGCCCCCGGGACATCTGATAAGCAAGACATAATAAAAGAAGTGGACAGCGGTTATTATCTGCAGGGACATCATACGCCCTCAATTGGCGAATCAAGAGAAAATTTCAGCATTTCTGCCCGAAAGGTTTCGAAGATTGAAAAAGGAGAAATAGTAAAGACTTACAGGAGCGGCGGCATTACATCTGATTCAAAAAAATATTTAATGAGCATAGATGCCGTAGGAAATGACTTTATCTTATATCCAATGCCAAACTGCGGAAAGGGTCAGCCAATGCAGGTTAAAAGGGTAGGAAACGGCGGCCCCACTATGAGGGGAATAGCAAAGCTCACGGGTGGTAAAAAGTGATTGAATTAGAAAATCTCCGAAAGGTCGTTGAGCAGGGGCTGGAATATATTAAATCACAAACAGATATTCAGGATGCCGAGATTTTTGTATCCTGGTACGACAATATTACGGTTAGGCTAAACTACACTTCGGATATTCCATGCAACGGAGTGCAGGAGCCAAAAAATATTTTGGGCTACGGTGTCGGAGTATTTGTAAGTTTGAAAACTCCTGATGGTCTAAAGACAGGTTACGGCAGTGAGACTGCGGATTTAACACTTTCCGGCGTTAAGAGCGCACTTAGAAAAGCCAGGGTAAATGCCGTACTTGATCCTGATTATAAATCATTGCCCAACCCGGTCACCCATGGAAACGATATAGATGTAACGGAAATGAATTTTGAAAAAGAAGTCACAGATGAGCAGATAATATCACTTGGATGGAAAACTATTGAATCGGCTATAAAGGAATTTCAGAAAAAGAATATTTCTAAGAGCCTCATAGTAGGAGGGGACATAAACATCATTTTAGAAAAGATGGCTGTCGGAAACACAAATGGCCTGCTTGCATCAGACTTATCATCATTCATTTCTTCATCAATGACCGCAATGATTGAAAATGAAAATGCGAAAGGAACCGGGTGGAATGTAGGAAATTCCATAAATGATTTCGATCCGGAAATTGCAGGAAGGGTGGCAGCAAAAAGTGCCATAAACTCAATTGGCGGAAAGAGAATTAAATCTGGTAAATACAAAGTAATATTTGGCCCGCAGGCAGTAGCAATGCTGTTTTCAGAGATGATAATCACAGCTCTTTCTCTAAGCTCAATAGATACAGGGAACTCTCCCTACGTGAAAAAATTTGGCGAGATTGTAGCAAACAAAAATCTGAATATTTATGACGATGGCAGGTTAGAAGGCGGGCCTGCTTCAAAGAGATTTACCTGTGAAGGAATACCTACAGGCAGGACAGACCTAATTCAAAAAGGAAGACTTGTCGGCTTTCTTACCAATAATTATTATTCCAAAAAACTGGAGTCTAACATTGCAGGTTTTGCTGCAAGAAACGGATTTAAATTCGGCAGGGGCGGCGGAAGGGACTATAAAAGAACTAACTCTATTTATGCAACAAACTTTGTAATCGACGGCAGCCGCCAAACTGATACATCTGGTTTACTTTCTAAAGTAAGGGACGGGATTTATATTGGACGTCTGTGGTATCTATACCCTGTATACGGGCTTGCAAAGGCAGACTTTACGGGGACAGTTATTGGTGATTCTTATATCATCGAAAATGGGAAAATAGTTTGTCCGCTTAAACCCAATTCGGTTCGAATAACAGATAATTTTGTAAAACTACTAAGAGATGTTATAGGAATATCTAAAAATAAAAAAGCAACTCAACTCTGGGATGCAGAAGAGGTAATTCATGCTCCCGAGATAGCAGTAAAAGGAATCAGGCTGGAAAGCATCGCTGATACGGGATAAGTTCTTTTGATATAAAGGAGAAAACATTGGATCTAATAGAACTGTTAATTAAAAAACTCGGCATAAACCATCAACAAGCAATGGGGGGTGCAGGCTTAATATTGCAGGTAGCAAAGGATAAGCTTGATGGCTCTGACTTTTCAGAGCTTGCAAAGCATATAAGCGGGCTGGATGATATATTAGCCGCAGCGCCAAAAAGCGGGGGTCTGATGGGATCATTAGGAGGCCTGGCTTCGGGGCTTGGCGGGGGCGGAGACAAAATTGCAATGATGACAAAACTAGCAGGTGGTTTTTCCAAGCTCGATTTGGGAACTGATATGATTATGAAATTCTTTCCTGTAATAGAAACTTACTTTAGAAAAAAAGGCGACGATGCACTAGATTCGGTTCTTAATAAAATTACAAATAAGTTTGGTTAATGAATAGGCCCTAATACTCAATTGAGATATTTTATCGCCATAATGGTTATATCGTCAGACTGTACGGCTCCCGATGTAAATTTTATTACTTCTGTACGTGACCTCTTTACGAGCAGCTCAGTTTCGCAGCATCCGTCCTGATCGGAAAGGAACTTTTCCAGACGCTGCTCAGAATAAAGGTTGTTATTTATATCCATTGCCTCGGTAACACCATCGGTATAAAGATATAAGCCCTCGTCTCTACTGAGTTTTGTTTTATTCGTAACATATATGGCTTGATCGAATACACCCAGAGCTGTACCTGTCTGCCCATTAAGCAGTTTTACCCCTCTGGATTTTGAAACAATATATGGCGGATTATGTCCGCCATTGCTGTATTCTATTTCACCTGTATCTGTATCGAGCACACCGCAAAAAATAGTTACAAACATGCAGCTATCATTATCTATACACAGCTCACGGTTTACGGTAGTGAGTATTTGGCTGGGCGTGATGTCTGAAGAGGCTTTGGCTTTCAGCAAGGTTTTAGATAGTGCCATAAAAAGTGCAGCAGGAACTCCTTTTCCAGATACATCTCCAATCACAAAAAAAAGTTTGTTATTACTGCCATATGTCATGTGCTCGTCTTCTATGAAAAAGAAATCGTAGAAGTCGCCACCCACTTCTTTTGCCGGAATAATATTTGCATATATTTCAAATTCTGTCCTTTCTGGAAAAGGAGGAAATTTCATTGGAAGGAAGCCCATTTGTATATCGTGGGCTATTTTTAGTTCACTTTCTATTCGTTCTTTTTCCGCAGTTGTTTCAGTGAGTTTTGTAATATATTGCGACAGCTCTCTTTCCATTTGCATAAATGATCTTGCAAGATCACCTATCTCATCACTCGAATTTTCTGCAATGGTTTTTATTAAAGATATATCTACATTTTGCTCGGATAAATCTGCTGAAGTAATGCCTGTTACATGGTCTGTAAGTATATTCAAAGGTTTTGAAATTTTATTTATGAGAAAATAACAAATAACTATTGTAAATATAAATAGTATAAGAATAAGTACTTGTTGTTTAACAATTATAGATAAAATCTCTTTTTTTATTAAACTTTTATCCATTCCAACCTGTACATGACCCGCAACTCCGCCTAAGATAGGTGTGGAAATATCGATAAACTCTCCTAAATTCTTAACATCCAAATGCCTGATTGTATGATTATCTTTTAGATAAGTATTAGAATCACTGGTATTTGTTTCTAAAACTTCTTTAGGTACAGAAGGAACAAAGGTATGTGAAACTATCTCTCCCTCATTATTTACAACAACAACATATGAAACTCCCTTTATATCCAGATACTGATCAATAAGTGATTGCAGTGTTGAAAGATCCCGATTGAGTAGTATCTCAACACTTGAGTCAGAAATGCTGTTTGAAATTGAAAGACCTTTACTTATAAATTCATTTGATAATCCTCTATAAATATTCCAGCCCGAAAGCGCAGAGGTAAGAGTCGCAATAATTCCAAAGAGTATGATTATAATTATAAGGGTTTTTTTAAATAGCTTAGACATTTTAATGTTTTAAGAATTCCCAGCTTTTTATGGATATCCACCTACCATCAATAACAGTATTATAATACACTTTATTTAAGGCCTGATGTTTTTGAGAACTAAATGATATTTTATTAAGCAGGCCGATATCATAGTTGTTAATACGCTCTGCAGTCTCCTTTATCTTACTTCTTTTTATTTCATCATTCATGCCGGATAAGATTTCAATAATAAGTTTTGCATTAAGAAAGCCTTCTAAACCTACAAAACTAAGATTATGGTTTTCAGATTTAGATTTTGTAATTGAATTTTGTTGATTAGATACAGGACCTGACCTGCCTGTATATTTGCTGGATAGTTTTCTATATTCTCTTACAACAGGTACAGATAGATCACTGTAGTTTGGTACTACTTCAGAATTAATAAGATTAGCCGTATAATCTTTTGCCTTACTTTCACTTTCGGTAAGCAGTAGCTCCAGTAAACTTTCACTTCCTACAAAGGATAAATTAGCAATGGGGATATTCCAGCCAGCATTTCTTGCATCTCTTATAAAACCTGCACATGCTGCATAAGAACCAACCGATATAACTGCATCCGGGGAGAC
>SMWS01000053.1 GCA_004356685.1 Deltaproteobacteria bacterium | reverse complement strand
TAGCTTTTAAAAGTTTCAATAAAGTTATAAAAAAAAATGACATAATTATTTTTATGCAAAACTTTAACACTTAAAATATTTTAAATACTTCTGTATTAATTAATTAGAAAAAAAGTTTATTTTTTTTGTTTTCTTCTGAAACTAAAACCTATTATCTCCATCAAGTAAATTGCCCAATCCTCCTAAAATACTGCCTTCTCCTCTGTCCTTTCCTCCTCCTCTTGGAGCTGTAGCCAACACTCGTGCAGCTAATCGACTAAAAGGTAAGGATTGTATATAAACTATTCCTGGTCCTTGTAGTTTTGCAAAGAACAATCCTTCACCACCAAATATGGTATTCTTAATACCTCCAACAAATTCTATATCATAATCTATATCTTGCGTGAAACCAACAATACACCCTGTATCTACTCGCATTGTTTCACCAGATTGCAATATTTTCTTTGCCATGGTGCCTCCAGCATGTACAAATGCCATGCCATCGCCTTCTAACTTTTGCATAATAAAACCCTCGCCTCCAAAGAGTCCACGACCCAAACGCTTACTAAATTCAATACCAATACTTACACCTTTTGCAGCACATAAAAAAGCGTCCTTTTGACAAATAAATTTTCCTCTGAATTCTGTTAAATCTATAGGAATAATTTTTCCAGGATAAGGCGATGCAAAAGACACTTTACGTTTTCCGGAAAGTATATTGTAAAATGCGGTCATAAATAAACTTTCTCCTGTAAGTAATCGCTTGCCTGCTCCAAATATCTTCCCTAAAAAACCTTGATCTTTTTCGGAGCCATCACCAAAAATGGTTTCCATTTTAATACCATCGTCCATCATCATAAAACTACCTGCTTCAGCTATTACGCCTTCATTAACATCGAGTTCTAATTCTACATATTGCATTTCTTCACCATAAATTTTATAGTCTATTTCGTGTGCTGTCATAATTGTTAAGTTGTTTGTTGTAAAGTTATATGTTGTAAAGTCGGTTATATGTTGATTGATTTCAGATTTTGTTACAATGTTTATTAAAATAACTGTCTGAAGACTGAAGACTGAAGACTGTAAACTATCTACTGCTTTACTTTAATCGTCCATTCAAAATTAAAACTGGAAACCTGTACACCTTCAGCATTAGTACCAATTGAATTCAACCAAATTGTTTGCCCTTCTCCAGTTTCAATAGCTTTTATAATTGCCTTATCAATCAAATAGCCTTCAGTACATTCAAACGTAATTATTCCAGTTGCCTTTTTTGAAAAATTAGCATTGTTATTAGCAACCAACATTGAAATATTTTTACCACTTTTTCTAATTTTAGTTGTAAGCATGGCACCTGTTGTTAATTCGGCAGCCATACCTTGTACTGCCCAAAACATAGATTTAAATGGATTTTGATTTATCCATCTATGTTTCACTTTTACAATACATTTCTTGTTATCTATAAATTTTGCTCTGATGCCACAAAAATAAGCAGCAGGTAATTTAAACATTAAAAAAGTGTTGAGTTTACTGGGAGTTATCTTCATTTTTACTTTATTTTTTTGACTAAGTTATGCAAAATATTCAATATCTCAAATGTTAAATTTATGTTAATTATAGTACTTTGTTTTGCATAATACTATCTTTTATACATATATTTGCATAAGAAACTACTATACAGTTTAAATTATGATAGAAAATCATCACAAAAATATCGCAACATTTATACATTTATCTACCTTTGCAAGGTTTATTATTCCTTTTGGAAACTTTATAGGACCACTAATATTGTGGGTTGCTAATAAAGACAAGTCACCATTTATAGATGCACATGGCAAACAGATTATTAACTTTCAAATTAGTATTCTGTTATACAGTTTAATAATTGGAGCTATAACAATCCCATTCTTTATTTTTAACTTTTTTAATGGAATAGATTTTATTGACTTTCATGGATTTAGTGATTTCCATTTTAACATTAGAAGGCCTTCTCCACTTTTATATTTTACTGGAGCTTTAGGTGGCTTAGCAATTATTGCATTCATTTTAGAAATCGTATTTATAATAAAGGCAAGTTTAAAGGCAAGAGATGGTGAATTATACAAGTATCCTATAACCATCAATTTTTTAAAATAAATAAAGTTATTCATCAATCAAATCAATCAAAAAATGAACAGTTTCACATCAAAATCTATTTAAAATATGAAAATAGAAAACACAAAAGCACAAATGCGCAAAGGTATTTTAGAATACTGCATACTAACTATCTTAAAAGATGATGAGGCTTATGTAGCAGAAATACTAGGTACTTTAAAAGACGCAAAACTGCTGGTAGTAGAAGGTACAATCTATCCTTTACTCACACGACTTAAAAACGCTGGACTTCTTAATTATCGTTGGGAAGAATCCACTTCCGGACCACCAAGAAAGTATTATGGTTTAACAGAAACAGGAAAATTATTTTTAAAAGAATTAGACGCTACTTGGAGCGATTTACAAAATGCTATTAATTTAGTAACACGCAAAAAAACAACAAAAAAATGAATAAGACAGTCAACATAAATTTAGCAGGTATATTTTTTCATATCGACGAAAACGCATACTCAAAATTACAACGCTACCTTGAGGCTATAAAACGTTCATTCACTGATTCTCAAGGACGTTCTGAGATAATTTTAGATATTGAAGCTCGTATTGCTGAGTTATTTAATGAACGAATTAAAGATGAAAAGCAAGTAATCTCTATTAAAGAAGTTGAAGAGGTGATTACAATTATGGGGCAACCTGAAGATTATCTTATAGATGAAGAAATATTTGAAGACGAGCCACAACCTCGTAAATCAAGTAAGTCTTCAAGACGATTATTTAGAGATACCGAAAACGCATATATTGGAGGAGTTTCGTCTGGATTAAGCCTTTATTTCGGCATTGATTCTTTATGGATTCGTTTGGCTTGGGTTTTCCTATTCATTTTTGGTGGTACAGGAATTTTTATATACATATTATTATGGATTTTAATGCCTGCTGCTGAAACTACAGCAGATAAATTATCAATGTCGGGAAAGCCTGTTAACATTACTAATATAGAACAAAAAGTAAAAGAAGGGTTTAGTAGTGTTAAAGATAGTATTGAGGGAGTTGCTGATAAAGTAAGACAAAAAGACTTTAGCAAAGTAGGTGATAAAGTACAATCTACTTCGAGATCCTTTTTCGATGCCCTTGGAAATATCTTTTTGTTTTGTTGCACCATATTTGCAAAGTTTTTTGGAATTATACTAATGATAGTTGGTGCTTCAACCTTAATTGGGCTTGTTATAGCATTGTTATCTTTAGGTGTAGTAGACATCTTTCATTTTCCAGGAGTTGACTTTGCTAATGTTGTTATCTCTACAAATTTACCAATTTGGGTTGTTTCGTTCTTAACGTTATTTGCAGTAGGAATCCCATTCTTCTACATCTTTATTCTTGGGCTTAAAATTCTTGTAAACAATATTAAATCATTAGGAAAAATTGCAAACTTTACACTGCTTGGGCTTTGGTTAGTTTCGGTTATTATTCTTTTAATTTTCGCTGCAAGAGAGGTGACAGAATATGCTAGGGAAGCAAGTGTTACACAAAAGAAAGAAATTAATATTGCGGTTAATGATACTTTATATGTAAAAATGGTAGGTAACGAAATGTATTCTAATTATATACATAGAAATTATAATTTCGATATTACTTATGATGAAAATGACCAGAAGATAATCTATTCTTCTAACGTGAGATTAATATTTAGATCTACTAAAGATTCATTAGCTTCTGTAAGTGTAGAAAAAAATGCTAGAGGAAATAATTATCAAAACGCAAAAGAACGTGCAGAAAATATTGAGTACGATTTTACATTCTACAACAATGAATTATTATTAGACGCATATTTTTTAACTAATGCAGAAAACAAATTCAGAGATCAAGAAGTAGAAGTAACACTTTATTTACCCGAAGGTAGCATTGTAAATACAAATGATAACACCTATTCTTTTCATAGAAATTCCGGTCATTATAGAGACATCCTCGATAATGGATTAGAGGAACACTACCTTAAAGTAATTAAAGATGATGTAATTTGTTTAGACTGTTCAAAAGACAAAAGTTATAAAGTCAAAATCGATATTAAGAGTGGCAATGCTCAATTCAAACTTGATACAGATGGTTTAGAAATCAAAGATGAAGATGCAAGAATAAAAATAAATAGAGATAGCATTATAGGAGAAACCAAAAGTATTAAAGCTATAATCGATTCTAGCGGAATAAGCATTAAATCTAAAGACAATTAACAATTCATCATACAAACTTAACAGTTCAGTTATTATAATTATTAAAACACAACCATTACAAATACTTTTATAAAAACAATCAATCAAAATCAAAAAAATTATGACAACACTAACAAAATTTATCGTAGGACTTATAGTAAGCTTTATGCTTATGTCATGTCAATTTAACTCAAACTTTGGCTTTGGAGTTAGAGGAAACGGAAACGTTGAAACCGTAGAAAGAGAAATAAGTGACAATTTTACAGAAATTAAAGTAAGCCGTGGACTCGATGTGTATTTAACACAAAGTGATCATGTAAGTTTAAAAGTTCAGGCAGACGAGAATTTACACGACATTATAATGACAGAAGTAGAAAATAATGTTTTACGTATTTATGCCGACGAAAACATTAGCTATGCAGCTTCTAGAAAAGTAATGGTAAGTTTTAAAGACATAACCAAAATATCCTCTTCCAGCGGAAGTGATGTGTATTCTACAAATACAATTACTGCTGAAAGTTTAGAGTTATCTACTTCTAGCGGAAGTAGTATGGAACTAGACGTAGATACTCATGTTATCGAATGCAGTTCTAGTAGTGGAAGTGATTTACGCTTGTCTGGAAAAACCGATAAATTGTATGCTAAAGCAACTAGCGGAAGTGATATAAAAGCTGGAAATTTAAAAACCAGTACTTGTGAAGCAAGAGCAAGTAGCGGAGCAGATATTACAGTAAATACATCAAAAGAATTAGTTGCGAGAGCCTCAAGTGGAGGCGATATAAAATATTATGGAAACCCGGATAAAGTAAGCAAAAAAGATGGCGTTTCTGGTAGTATAAGAAAGAAATAAACTAATCAATCAAATACCAATCAACCTAACCAACCAAAAAAGCCGAAGTCATGACTTCGGCTTTTTATCATAATTAATTTAACCTTTAAACTTTTTCTACTGTAGCTTCTTTAGCAGCTAAATAACGTTCTGAATCCAAAGCTGCCATACATCCTGTTCCTGCTGCTGTAACAGCTTGTCTATAAACATGGTCGGCTGCATCACCACTTACAAATACACCTTCAATATTGGTTTTAGATGTTCCCGGTACATTAATTATATAACCTGTTTCATCCAACTCCAAAAAATCCTTAAAAATATCGGTGTTTGGTATATGTCCAATAGCAAGGAAAAAACCAGTTGCTGGAATATCAATGACTTTACCTGTAACATTATTTTTGGCTCGAACTCCAGTAACACCAACACCATCGCCAAGAACTTCAACAGTATTCATATTAAAAAGAATTTCTATGTTTTTGGTATTTTTAACTCTTGCTTCCATAATTTTAGAAGCCCTAAAAGCATCTCTCCTAACAAGCATTGTTACTTTTGTACAAAGTTTAGACAAATAATGAGCTTCTTCACAAGCAGAATCTCCAGCGCCAACAATTACAACTTCTTGACCTCTGTAGAAAAACCCATCACAAATAGCACAAGCTGATACGCCTCCACCAAGTTTCAAATATTTTTGCTCAGATTCTAATCCTAAATACTTAGCTGAAGCTCCAGTAGAAATGATTACAGTATCACAATGAATTTCTTTCGTTTCGTTTATCCAAACCTTATGCACATCTCCCGAAAAATCAACCTTAGTAATCCAGCCGTCACGTACATCTGTATCAAAACGTTTTGCTTGATTTTGGAACTCTATCATCATTTCTGGTCCCGAAATTCCGTCAGGATAGCCTGGATAGTTTTCTACATCAGTAGTCGTTGTTAACTGACCTCCAGGTTCTGTACCTTGATATAAAACAGGAAACATATTAGCTCTGGCAGCATATATAGCAGCAGTATAACCTGCAGGTCCAGAACCTATAATTAAACACTTTATTTTTTCTATTGTTTCAGACATAATTTTTTAATAAATATTTACAAAGCAAAAGTAGGTTTTTTGATGAATTCCTTACATAGAAGTTATCAACAGTTCTTATAAAATGATAAGTTAAAACTATAAAAAAAGCTGAACAACATTGTCCAGCTTTTTGTCGGAGTGGCAGGATTACCTCCTTACGCTCGGTGATCCTGAATATTAGTGTGCTGCTTATAAAAGCTAAAAAGCAACGCTTTTTCATCTTATTTGTTCTAGCTGCGACTTGAAATAAATTTCAAAATGGCTCAAACAAATAAAGCTGAACCTTCTGGTTCAGCTTTTATGGTCGGGGTGGCAGGATTCGAACCTGCGACCTCCTGCTCCCAAAGCAGGCGCGATAACCGGG
>SMWS01000052.1 GCA_004356685.1 Deltaproteobacteria bacterium | reverse complement strand
GCCAAACTTATTAACTGCAAAATTATTTTTTAATCCAAATTCTTTAGCCCCTTGCATTACTGTAGTAGAAAATCCGCTGTTAGTAGCAAAGATTATTGCTATTTTTTTATTTTTTTTATTAAGTCTTTTGGCAAACAGTTTAATTATCCCTTGAAAGTAGAAGCTGCAAGGGGTTATAGCATTTATAAAATTAGTGTAGCCTCTTTCAGTTATTTCATCGGTAGCGCCTCCGTAGTTCCATACAATTCTATTTAGTCTTTTAGCAATAGGCGCAATAGCTAGGGTGAGCCCGCTCGAATATGGACCCAGGAAAAGATCAACATTTTCTTTGTTTATTAACTTTGTTGTTATTTCTTTACATTTTTCCTCTGAGCTTTCGTCATCAAAATAAATTAGCTCAACAAGAAGTTTCTTATTGAATTGATCAACAAATATTCCTGAATTTGAGTTGATTTCAGATTTCCAAAGCTTAATTCCATCTAAACTTTCTTTGCCCTGTAAAGAATATTTTCCGGTAATTGAAATTGGAAACCCTATTCTAATAGTATTCATTAATATAGGATTATAATTGAGAAACTTTTATTATAGTAGTAACTTTAATTTAGTATTGATAATGAGCTACTAATTCTAGAGATTCCTTCTTTAATTTCTTCAGTTGAAACCGCAAAGGATATTCTTATATAATTATCTGCCCCAAATTCTATACCAGGAATAACAGCCACTTTTGCTTCCTCAAGTAAAAATTCTGTAAGGTCAAGTGAGTTATTTATAGTTTTACCTTCATACTTTTTTCCATAATAGCTGGAAACATTAGGAAAGACATAAAAAGCTCCCTGAGGTTCAAAGCAGGTTATTCCATCTATTTGATTTAATTCATTAACTATATAATTTTTTCTTATTTCAAATTCTTTTCTCATTACTTCTACTTTGTTTTGATTGCCATTAAATGCTTCAATAGCTGCATATTGTGATATGGTTGTTGGGTTAGACGTGCACTGCCCCTGAAGGTTATTCATTGCTTTTACTACATCCCTATTTCCTGCTACATACCCTATTCTCCACCCGGTCATAGAATAGGCTTTTGAAACTCCATTGACTAACAGGGAATTTTCTTTTGCTTTTTTACTTAAAGTAGGAATTGGTGTATGGCTAATGTCATCATATATGATCTTATCATAAATCTCATCTGTGATTATTATTAGATTTGAATCAAGAGCTACAGAAACAATATCAATTAGTTCTTGTTTTGTATACGTAGAACCGGTTGGATTTGATGGATAATTTAAAATTATAGCTTTAGTTTTATCCGTGATTTTTTCTTCTAAATCTTTGGCTGAAATCTTAAACCCTGATTTTTCATCGGTGTCTATAATCACCGGTTTTCCACCCGCGATAGAGACCTGTTCGGGATAAGTTACCCAATAAGGAGAAGGTATTATCACTTCCTCACCCTTATCTATTAGAACTTGTGTGATATTATAGAGAGTATGTTTGGCGCCACATGAAACCATTATTTCAGACTTATCGTATTCTAAATTATAATCCTCTTTTATCCTGTGAATTATTGCTTCTTTAATTTTATCTATACCACCGGGCGCTGTATATTTAGTAAACCCACTTTGAATTGCATCTATTCCAGATTCTTTAATATTGTCAGGAGTATCAAAATCAGGTTCACCGGCGCCAAATCCGATAACATCGATTCCCTGTGCTTTAAGCGCCTTGGCTTTAGCTGTGATAGTAACAGTTGCTGATGGCTTGAGCTTTAGAGCTAGTTTGGACAATTTCATTTTATATTATCTTTTTTTCTGTTTCTGTTTCTCTTTTAACCTGCGTTCAACAACCCCTGGAACCATTTTTTTAACAGATCCTCCAAGTGATACTATTTCTCTAATGAGAGATGAGCTTATATGTGAGTATTTACTGTCAGTAACTATGAAGATAGTTTCTATTTCAGAATACAATGTTTTATTTGCAAGAGCCATTTGAAGTTCATATTCAAAATCTGAAACTGATCTCATTCCTCTCAGTAATACACTTGTTCCAATTTTTTTAGAATAATCAACTAGTAATCCTTCGAAAGAATCTACCACTATGTTGTCTCGATCTTTATATATTTCTTTTATTATTTCAATCCTGTCGTCGAAGCTGAAAATTGTTTTCTTAGAAACATTATGTGCCAGTGCTACTATTATTTTATCAAAAACCCTTAGCCCCCTGTCTATTACATTTTGATGACCTTTTGTAAAAGGATCAAAGGAGCCGGCATATATTGCTATTTTATCCACTTTCATTATGTTTTATGAAGGAAACAAAATTGCTTCCATATTTTTTTGTAGAAATCAAAAATTTTGAATTTTGATGTTCTAGTGATTTGGTATGTTCAACAATCATTAACCCACCGTCTTTTAACAGACAAGCCCCTTGTTCAATCAGTTCTTCAGCTTTTTTAGTCTCATATAAGCTAAATGGCGGATCAATAAAAATAAGGTCAAAGTAACAGGTCTTTTTTATTAGGTTCTTAATAGCTTTGCTGTAGTGAAAAGGAATAATTGAATATTGAGATGCTAAATTGCAGCTCTCTATATTTTTTTTTAATAACTCTATTACTTCTAAGTCATTTTCGATAAACGTAACGTGATCGGCGCCTCTGCTCAAAGACTCAATACCTAAAGCGCCTGATCCTGCAAAGATATCGAGTACAACAATATTGCTGAAATCATAAATAGTATCAAAAATTGATTGTTTTACCCTTGCAGTCGTAGGCCTTACCTTTTGGCCCTTAGGCACAAAAAGCTTTTTTCCTTTCACTTTACCTGATGATACCCGCAACATTGCGGGCTTATACTACCACACGTATATTCTTAGGCAATAACTCAGTTCTAAGGAGGCTAAAGTTATAAATAGAACTATAATTAGTTTGATTTAATCTGTGCTCTAAGCGTTTCAGCTTGTCCGACAATATCTGAAAGATAATCTAAGCCTTCCTGCCAAAAATCAGAATTACTGATATCTATATTGAGTTTCTTAAGTAAATTGTTAGGAGTATCCTTTCCTCCCGACGCCAGCAGTTCCATATACTTTGGAACAAAATCGCTACCTTGATTAAGATACTTTTTGTAAAGTGAAAGCACTAGTAACTCGCCAAAACAATAGGCATAGCAATAAAAAGGAGAGTGTATAAAATGAGGTATATATAACCACCAGTAGCCGTAGTCTTTTGTTAGAGTTACTGACCTGCCAAACATTTTTCTATTTGTTTTAGTCCACAACTTGTTGAAATCTTCTGTGCTAAGTTCACCTTTCTTACGCGAAGCTTTATGAATGCTTTCCTCAAATCTTGTCATTATTACCTGTCTGAAAACCGTGGCAAACATCTCTTCTAACTTTCCACAAAGTAGTGCAAGTTTTTCATTAGGGTCGTTTTCATCATCCATAAGTTTGTTAAATACAAGCATTTCAGCAAAAACGCTTGCTGTCTCAGAGGTTGTAAGAGGGGTGTCGCTATGAAAATATCCCTGCTTACTTGATAAATACTGGTGAACACCGTGTCCTAGTTCATGTGCCAGCGTCATCACATCTCTCATTTTGCCGTTATAATTTGTAAATACATAAGGGTGAACACTTGGAACTGTGCTGTGACTAAATGCTCCACCTCTTTTTCCTTCCCTGACTTCTGAATCTATCCAGTTTTTATCAAAAAACTGCTTAGTTATTTCATACATATCCGTAGAAAATTCACTAAACGATTCTAATACAATTTCTTTGGCTTTTTTGTATGAAATAGTTTTTTTATTTTCCAATATAGGACAGTACCTGTCATAATCGTAAAATTTATCAACACCCAGTATTTCTTTTTTAAGCTCATAGTATCTGCTAACTGTATGAAAATTATTTTCTGAAGCACTAAGCAGTGCGCTTACAGTATTTCTGTCTATCTCATTATCCATATTCCGGGACTGCATAGGGTATTCAAAAGATCTCAGCGTATCAGTGCTTTCGTGGTCTTTTATTAATGTATTAAAAATAAACGTCAAAACCCGGGAGTTATCTTTTAAGCCTTTCGTAAGCCCTTTTGCCCCGGCTTTTCTTTTAGCCCTGTCAGGATCGTACTGTAATGAAAGAGTCTCAGTCTCTGTTAAAATCTGTGTTTTACCATCCAGCCTAACCCTAAACACAATATTGTTAACAACTTCATCAAACAACCTCTTAAATGCCCTTGCTCCTGTGTTTGATTTTATATCCAATATCTTTTCTTCATCTTCGCCAAGCCTGTAAGGCTTATATTTTCTCTCGATTTCCAAAAAATGGTTATAGCCGGTAAGTTTATCGTGATTTATGAGTGGATCTGCTATTTGGTCAGGCACTTTTATCCATTCTAACTCGAAAAAGAGAAGATGTTTCCTTATTTCAGTTGCAGTTTCCTGCATTTGCTGCAGGAATGCCCCGATTTTAGGATCATTTGTGTCCCCTGCAAACATAAGATAAGCAAAAGAAAGTATTTTGCTGGATCTTTCACTTATTGATTCCAGCTCACTTACAGATTCATAGAGTAAGTCGGCGTCCAAATCTTCGTTATTGATTTTGTTTCTGTATTTATTTTCAAACGATTTGGCATCGCTTGTTATATGATCAATATCAAACTTGATTTTAGGATCATCAATGCTTAAATAAAGGTCAGATAAATCCCAGTTGTCTGCGCCAATCTCTGTTTTATTATCTATAGTCTCGTGCATATTGTGTTTGCCTCTTTAAAATAAAAAATGTTTTTAATTAGAAAATAATTATAGATTATCCAACTTCTTCCTGACAAGTTTACTTACTAAAGCGCCATCGGCTTTACCTCTGGTCTTTGGCATCAGGCTTTTCATTAGTTTGCCCAAGTCCTTAATACTCTCTATGCTAAGCTCACTAATAGTATTATCAATCAGGCTTATTATCTGATCTTCTGTAAGCTGGGCGGGCATGTAGTCCATAAGGATAGAGATTTCATCTTTTTCGGCATCAGCTGCATCCTGCCTACCAACTTTTTCGAACTCATATACCGCATCTCTTCTTTTTTTTATTTCTGAACCTATAACAGCTACTATCTGCTCATCTGGAAGTTCTTTGTTCTTTAGCTCTATGATTCTATTTTTTATTGATGCCAAGAGCATTCTTAAGACCGATAGTTTAAGTTTTTCCTGATTCCTAAGCGCATTTTTTACATCTTCAGATATTTTGCTTTGTAAACTCATTGTTTTATATATATCTAAACTTTTGTCTTTTTACTCTATCTTTACTATCTATCCCGATTCTCTTATTATCTTTCCCGATTCGATGTGAAAAATTTTATTCGCATTTCTCTTGAAAACTGGTTCTAAATTTGCCGTAGTAACAAATATTTGTCCACTATAATCATTAAGAAGCTGAGAATAGTAACTTTTTCTCATATCGTCAAGTTCACTAGAAACATCATCCAGTATTAGAATAGGGTATTCTCCCGATAGTTCTCTATATAACTCAATTTCTGCCGATTTTACAGATAACACAAGGCTTTTTGCTTCACCTTGAGATGCAAATTTTGAAGAATCTTCTCCATTAATATTAAAAATTATCTGATCTCTGTGAGGCCCGGTAGTTGTAAATTTTCTTAAAATATCTTTTTTTAGATTTTGCTGCAGGCTGGAAATATAGTCATCTGTGTAGTTAGAAGTTATTTCAAATTGGGGTTTGTATTCTATATTTATCAAATCCCCTGTACCAGATATTTTACTGTAGTATTTAGCGATGAGGGGTGAGAGCTTGTTTATGAATTTTATTCTTCTTTTCGTTATTCTTTCAGCAGGTTCAGAAATTTTTTCATTCCAAACTTCCAGCAAGCTGTAACTGTCCTTTGGAGGTTTAGCCAGCAGTGCATTTCTTTGCTTTAGTATTTTGTAGTAGTTTTTAGAATCGACTAAATGCTCTGGGTCCAGATTGGTTATCATAAGATCTAAATAATTTCTTCTGTTTGCAGCTGATCCTTTTATCAGTTCTATTTCTTGTGGCAGAAAAGTTACCAGTTTATTTAGATTTGAATACTTGGTTGTCTTATAGACAATCTTATTATTTACCTTAATAATTTTACTATTGTTTAATAACTGAATATTTATTTCATTTAGGTTACCTTTGTTTTGAATCTCTCCTTTTAGGCGTGTTTGATCAGAGCCAAAATTAATAATTTCTGCAAGGTTAGTTTTTCTAAAAGGCTTGAATTTACAGAGTACATTGATAGCTTCTAATAGATTGGTTTTGCCGTGGCCGTTTTGTCCGATTATAAGGTTAAAATTGTTATGAAATATAAATGATTCATTTTTGTAATTTCTGTAATTAAGTAATGTAAGAGATTTAACTGACACTTTCGTTTATTTGCAGATAGTTACGTTTGTTTTTTTCAGATTATAAATAAATATGTGTTAGTCTTCAATATTGATGTTCTTGACCACAAAATAGGGAGCGGTAATATCATCAATAGGTAAACTGTATGTTTTCATTAAAAATATCTGAAATATCTATAAAAGATGCGGGAAAGGCAATTGCCAGATTGAACTCTAAAGATATGACCGATCTTGGGCTTTCCTCCTGGGATTTAATCCAGATAGAGGGCAGACGAAAAACAGTAACACGAGTTATGCCTCTTGAAAAGTCTGAAAATAATAAATCTATAATTAAAATAGATGGTATTACCAGGGAAAATGCTAAAGCTTCGGTTGATGACCATGTGTTTGTAAAAAAAGTTGAATCAAGGGTTGCTATAAAGGCAGTTATTGTTCCTGTGAGCAATGAAATACTGTGCACGGATAAAGAAGCAAAATTTATTTTAAATAGACTGGATGGGACGCCTGTTACTGTAGGCGACCGAATCCAGGTCAATATGCCCGGGGCAAAACCAGAGGATTTTAGTGTTGTAGCAACCATTCCCGCAGAGGCAGTTATTTTAAGAGCTACAACCAAATTAGAAGTAAAAAAGAGATCCAGGTTAAAGGTTGATCCTATTAGAACAACCTTTGAAGATGTCGGCGGCCTTAGTGAGCAAATAAAAAGGGTTAGAGAAATTGTGGAACTGCCTCTAAGATATCCGCAGCTCTTTGAAAAACTTGGTATAGATCCACCAAGGGGTTTGCTGCTTGTAGGGCCTCCTGGCTGTGGAAAGACGCTTCTTGCAAAAGTGGTGGCACAGGAAACAAATACTAACTTTCAGGTTATTAACGGTCCGGAGATAATACATAAATTTTATGGCGAGAGTGAAGCAAGGCTAAGAGATATCTTTGAGGTTGCGGCAAGAAATCAGCCTTCAATCATTTTTATCGATGAAATTGATGCGATAGCCGGAAAACGCGATAAGGTTACAGGGGATGTAGAAAAAAGAGTCGTATCACAGTTGCTTGCACTTATGGACGGACTAAAAGACAGGGGGCAGATTGTAGTGCTTGCAGCAACCAATCTTCCAAGCCTTCTAGATCCAGCTTTAAGACGACCAGGAAGGTTTGATAGGGAAGTTACACTTGATGTGCCGGATAGAAATGGCAGGCATGAAATATTACAGATACATACCCGCGGTATGCCTTTAGATGAAGATGTTGATCTTGATAAAATAGCTGATTTTACACATGGATATGTTGGTGCGGATCTCGAAAATTTATGTAAAGAGTCGGCAATTATTGCTCTCAGGAAGATTTTGCCTGAAGTAGATTTATATAAAGATCCAAAAGATCATCAACAACTTTTTAGGCTTAGAGTAAACAATAGTAACTTTTTAGAGGCCCTAAAGGAGATCGAACCATCGGCACTTAGAGAGATTTTTGTAGAAGTACCAAAAATTACATGGGATGAAATTGGTGGTTTAGATAAAGTAAGGGATTTGTTAAGAGAGTCGATTATATGGCCAATAAAATATCGTGATCTATTTGAAAGTACAAATACAAAAGTACCCAAGGGTATCCTGCTCCACGGTCCTCCGGGTACCGGCAAAACCCTTATTGTAAAAGCCATAGCTAATGAAAGCGGAATAAATTTCATATCGGTAAAAGGCTCTGAAATTCTTTCTAAATTTGTAGGTGAATCCGAGCAGGCCGTAAGAGAGGTTTTTAAAAAGGCAAAACAGGTCTCACCGTGTTTGCTTTTCTTTGATGAGATCGATGCACTTGCACCGTGCAGACTCCAAAACAGCTTAAACCGGGTTGCTGAAAGGGTTGTAAGCCAATTGTTAACTGAGATGGATGGGATTGAAGAGCTTAGGGGGGTATTTATAATCGCGGCAACAAACAGACTGGATATGATTGATCCAGCCATTCTCAGGTCAGGAAGGTTTGATGCATTTATTGAAATTCCTGTGCCTGATCAACAATCCCTATATGAAATTCTGAAAGTTCATACAAAGGGTAAACCTTTATCAAGAAATATTAAGCTCAGAGAATTATCAAAAGAAATAATGGGATTTTCTGGCGCCGATGTTGAACTACTGTGCAGCAGGGCTTCTTTAATCTCAATAAGTGAATACATTAAAACCAGAAGCGGCGCTTTGAAAATTAAGCAGTCGCATTTTGATTTAGCGCTTGAGAACGTAAAAAGTAAAATAAAGGCTATTGCTTGAAAAACATCCTAAAAACAAATTCTAATAGATAAACTTTAAGTGGAACCTAATACCATATTCCTAATCTTCTCTTTTATCTTAGGGGCTGTTGTAGGTAGTTTCCTAAATGTTTGTATTTATAGACTGCCAAGAGAAAAGTCCCTGGCTTTTCCCCCGTCTCATTGTACTTCATGCAGTAAGCCAATTCCGTTTTATCATAATATTCCTATCATTAGCTATCTTATACTGAGAGGCAGGTGTTATAACTGCAAGGAAAAATACAGCTGGGATTATTTATTTGTTGAACTGCTGGCCGGGATTTTGTCATTACTTCTTTATTTAAAATATGGTCCTTCAATTCATTTTATATTTCTCTTTGCATTTGTTATGGCGCTTATTGTAATAACATACATAGATTTAGAGCATATGATTATTCCAAACGTTATTACATACCCGGGAGTGATTATAGGATTTGTATATAGCGGTCTTAGTACTGATTACGATACTCTAAAATTCCTTATGGAAAACTTACAATACAACTTTTTATATATATTATTTATTTTTGATGAAATAAAGATATTTAGTTCTATTTTAGGAGCGATTATAGGCTCTGGCTCACTACTTCTTGTCGGGTTTGTTTATAAAAATGTAAGAAAGATAGACGGGCTTGGACTTGGCGATGTGAAGCTTATGGCTATGGTTGGGGCGTTTTTAGGGTGGAGAAGCATTATCTTTGTTGTTTTAATAAGCTCACTTGTCGGAACAATAGTTGGGCTGTCTATTATCTTATATCAAAAAAGTAATCTAAAATATGCAATTCCATTTGGACCATTCATCTCTTTTGCCGCCACCATATATTGTTTTTCAGGTGATTTGAGTTTAGATTACTTCTTAGATTAACTCTAAACAGATTTCAATATCTACCTTTATGAATAACAAGAGGCAAGTAGGTCTAAGCTTAGAGATATTATTTACAATCCTTTTTATAACCGCTGTGGCGATGTTTCTTATATCCCTTATAGCTTTTAATGTCATGGAGCAATTTGCACTCAAAGGAAAAACCGAGGGGCTGAAATCGGTAATAAAAACTTTTGAAACTGCATATTATAAGTCAGGCGATATTTCTGAAGGGATAAAGTTTTTAGAGGACACTTTAGAGAGAGGTGCGTGGGGGATTGTAGCCGATGATAGAAAAAGGGTTGTATTTACTACTTTAAATAATGATCATCAAATTAATACAACTGACCCTCTGATATTAGAGGTAATGAGAACCGGAGATACAATTTTAGAGTTAGAGGGTTTTAATATTCCGCCAATAAAATTTCATGAAGCAATTAAAATTGTTTCACCTATAAAAGGAAAAAGCAGAAAGGGTGTAATTCTAATATACCAGCCACTGTCCTCGCTTAGGGAAAATATTCTAAGTGGACAGCAGCAGGTTTCAATATGGATAATCTTGTTTCTTCTTATAATTGCTTTTCTGGGATTTTATATTCTATCAAGAAGAATTGTTAAGCCTGTAAGAGAACTGATTTTTGCTACAGAACAAATTGCCAAGGGAGAGTTTCCCCAAAATATGGACATAGGAAATGTAAGGGAGCTAAACCAACTAAGCAGTGCTCTTAATACCATGCATCTTCAAATTGAGCAGAGCAAGGGAATGTTAAAGGAAAACATTGATGCTCTTGAGCGCTCCAACAGGGTTATTAAGAGTACTCAAAAGGAATTGATAGCGTCTGAGAAATTTGCTTCACTGGGTAAATTGTCTGCCGGGGTGGCCCACGAGATTGGCAATCCTCTAAGCGCAATTGCAGGTTATGTGGATGTTTTAAATAAAACTACTGATCTAAGCCAAGATGATAAAAAAAGATTTTTAAATAATATAAAAAATGAAGTTTCAAGGATAGATAGGATTATAAAAACGCTTTTAGATTATGCTAGAGCAAAAGAGCCCCAAATCAATCAAGTCAATTTAAATGATATTATTTTCAATGCGGTTAATATATTGGAAACACAGGGGATATTTAATAATATTGATTTTAAAATGCATTTAGATGAAAACTTAACAACTATAGATGCTGATGCTCATCAGGTATCACAGGTTATAATTAATTTATTATTAAATGCAGTGGATGCCGTGGAGCAAAATGGTAAAATTGTCGTGTCGTCTTTAATTGATTCCGAAGGCAAAGTAGAAGTAAGTGTAAAAGACAGTGGAATAGGTATACCGAAAGAGAATTTGGACAAAATCTTCGATCCCTTTTTTACTACAAAGGAACCTGGAAAAGGCACAGGACTGGGGCTGTCAGTCTCAGCAAGGATTGTTCAGAATTTTGGTGGAGATATAAGTGTTGAAAGTAACAAAGGAGCAGGTTCTATTTTTAGAATCAAGTTTGCAAAGTAAATTATGAGTACAGTTCTGATTGTTGATGATGAGCCTGGGGTAAGAGAGTCAATGTCTTTGATATTGAAGATTGAAGGCTACAAGGTTGATACAGTGCGTGACGCTGTAAATGCGCTTAAGGTAATAGATTCAAGTAAAAAATACGATTTTATTATTTGTGATATGAAAATGCCGGTTATGGATGGCTTGGAATTTTTAACAGAATTTAAAAATAGAGAAAAAGATTCAATTGTTATAATGATATCGGCATATGGAACTATAGACAGCTCAATAAAAGCAATAAAATATGGTGCTTCTGATTATATAAGCAAACCCGTAAATATAGATGAGCTTATTTTAAGAATGAAGATGTCTGAGGAAAGAAAGAAGCTCAGAAAAGAAAATGTTGCTCTTAAAAAAGAACTTAGAAAAGAATTTGGATTTGAAGACATAATTTATAAAGATGAGAAAATGAAAAGAATCATTGAGCTTGCATCTAAGGTCAGTGATTATAAAACAACTGTACTTATAACTGGTGAAAGCGGAACAGGAAAGGAACTAATTGCACGTTCAATTCATACGAATAGTTCAAGAAAAAATAAACCCTTTGTAGCTCTGAATTGTGCTGCTATCCCTGAAAATTTATTGGAGAGTGAGCTTTTTGGGTATGAGGCCGGCGCATTCAGCGGGGCTAATAAATCAAAACCCGGGCTGTTTGAAGAAGCTGATGGAGGAACTCTGTTTCTTGATGAAATAGGTGAATTTCCTTTGATATTGCAGCCAAAGCTACTGAGAGCACTTCAGGATGAAGAAATAAGAAGGCTTGGCGGAACTAAAACAAAAAAGATTGATGTTAGAATACTGGTTGCAACCTCCAAAGATCTAGTTCGGCAGATAGAAATAAATGAATTTAGAGCTGACCTTTTTTACAGATTAAATGTGATGCAGATAGAAATACCTCCTCTAAGGGAAAGAAAAGATGATATACCGGTACTTGTAGATTACTTCATCGAAAAATTTAATGAAAAATTAGGATCTAATGTAAAAGGTGTTACCAAGAAAGTCTTAAACAAGATTATTGCAAATACATGGCATGGCAACGTAAGAGAGCTTGAAAATATAATTGAAAAATCAATGATTTTAACTGACCGAGAAATTATTGATGAAATTGAATTGATAAAAAGAGACGAGCTGATAGACCCAAAAATATGGATGGATTCTATGAAACTCGATGAAGCGCTAAGTAAATTGGAAAAGCTTTACATAGAAAAAGCTCTTTCTGATAACGATGGAAACAGAACTCGCGCCGCCGAAAATTTGGGCATAAGCAGAAGAGGGCTGCTTTATAAAATTAAAGAATATGGATTAGGGCCGGGTGATGATAAAGAAGATTAAGCGTAAGGTGTTTGATATTTTTTAACCCCGTTCTATGAAATATATTTTTTTAATTACTTTTATATTGTTTGTTGTTTTTAATAGTTCAGACTCATATTCTGAGTGTAAAGATTACATTAATAAAAGAGGGGATTCTTTCTGGTATCATGAAATTGTTAATAGCACTTCTGTTATAGATGATAACGAAACTGAAAGGTTTTGGAAAACCAGTTCTGATGTAAACAATTGTTATATTTCATCCCAAAAAGAGATAAATGATCCTACTTTAAGATTTCTTGGTTATCTAAATGCACTTTGGAAACTAAGTGAAAGATTAGATACATATAGCTTATTTAAAATAAAGCAGTTAACGGGTATAGAATTTAGCTCGTCTGAGCAAATGCAAAATTGGCTTAGAGAAAACAGGGGTAATTTGTTCTGGTCATTTGAGAGGAACAAGATGATATTACTTAAAGGGGGTTTTACTTGCCGCGGAGTAAAACCGGCAGCTGGCACAACCTATTGGAAAAAGCTTGCCCTAAAGTCTTTAGATAATATGGATACAAGTTCTACACAGAGACTCTGGAGAGATAAGCATAATCACTCAAACTGCTATATAACTTCACTTGAATCAATCAATAATAAGTATGATCGTTTGTCTGGCTATAATGAAGCAATAAATAGTATTATTTCTGATAATGATGGGAAGCTCAAAGTAGATTCAAAAGTAAATGAGATATTTGAAAATGTTGCCGGGATTTCAGGAAAAGATTTTAAATCATACGAACAATTTGTTGCTTGGCTGAGTTGTTTTAAGGCACAATAAACTTAAGCTAAAAAGATTTGATATACTTTTTACAGGAAATAAAAAATATGAAATTAAAAATAATTACAATTACATTCATTTCATTCTACTCCTTATTTATACAAACAAATATTGGAGTTGCTGGGGAAAAAGAAAAAATAGATTACGGCAAATTTAGTGTACAACAGTTGGAACAAATAGTTGAAATTTCTACATTATTTAAAGATGAAGGTGAAAAGATTGATTATATTTCTTCAAAGTTTATGGGAACTGCTTATGAAGAAAATACTTTGACCGGGGATATAAATACTCCTGAAGTCTTTACAATAAATCTAAGAGGAATTGACTGTTATACATATCTTGATTATGTAGAAGGCTTAAGGATTTCAAAAGCTTTTCACCAGTTTGAAGATGATGTGAAAGCTACAAGATATCAAAAAGCCAAGGTTGAATTTAAAAAAAGGAACCACTTTTTTAGTGACTGGCCTGTTTATAATAAAGATAAGATTAAGGATGTTACAAAAGAGATAGGTGGAGAAAATACTAAATCAACTACTAAATATTTAAATAAAAAAGAAGACGGGTCGTTATATTTGCCTGGAATTCCAGTAGTTGAAAGAGAAATATTTTATATCCCATCTGAATCAATTAATGATGATATTCTTAAGAAAATGAATACTGGTGACTATGTCGGAATTTATACAGATAGAGAAGGTTTAGATGTTTCTCATACCGGGATTATTATTAAAAAGAATGATAAAACTTATTTAAGACATGCATCTCCAAAAGAAATTTACAGAAAAGTAGTGGATGAGGATTTAGCTGAGTATTTTTCTGATAAACCGGGTCTTGTGATTTTTAGATCAAATTAAGTTTATTATCGGTTTCAACATTGATCTTTTAATAAACTTTAAATATTCTTTGCATGATTTAATGAAATGTAATTAAATAATAAGGAGAGACTTATGAGTCTGTCACCGCAAAAACTTACAGGACTTATTCAAGAGACTAAAAAAGCAGGAGCGGCATTGGATAAGGTCTCTGATTTTGCAAAAATAATAAAAAAGGAATTAGTAGATTTACCCGATGAAGCCAAGAAATCTGTAAATTCAATTGGCAGG
>SMWS01000051.1 GCA_004356685.1 Deltaproteobacteria bacterium | reverse complement strand
TATAAATATATCGTCTACAAGATATTCTGCTTTTCTATGCTCTTTTACATTTATACTGCTCATAATTTCCCTCCTTAATTTAATTCATTAATTTAATTCATTTCAAATATTAAAAACTCTGATTTTTCTTTAGATTCAATATTGAGTATGGCAGTTTTGTTGATTGCTGCCCCGTCTCCTGCGCTAAGCTCTTTTCCATTAATAGACAATTGACCACTGATTAGCTGAACCCATATTTTATTTGAATCCTCTGTACTGAATTCGACTTTCTGATTCTTATCCAATCTTCCAAGAAAAAGTTCTATATCCTGGTTGATTTTTATAATACCATTTCCTTTGTTTACTTTCCCTGATGCAATTAACTTTATTTCATCAGTATTGTCCAAATCATTTATGGAAATCTGCTCATAGCCCGGGGTTAGCCCCATCCTGTTTGGTGTAATCCAGATCTGGAGTAGATGAGCCTCTACAGAATCTGAATTGTTGAATTCACTGTGCATTATCCCAGAGCCTGCCGTCATCTTCTGAATATCTCCTTTTTTAATTACCGATCCGTTACCAATACTGTCTTTGTGTGCAAGCTCGCCTTCGAGCATAACTGTTATAATTTCCATATCTCTGTGCGGATGGGTTCCAAATCCCATAGATGGCTTGATGCGGTCTTCATTTATTACCCTTAGATATCCAAACTGAATATGGTCGGGGTCGCAATATTCCCCAAATGAAAATGTGTGATAGCTGTCGAGCCAGTCTATATGTGAATGTCCCCTGTCTTGCGCCTTTCTTATCTCTATCATGATAAATACCCCCTTAGATATTTAATCTCTTTGCTGTTTTCCCAAATATCTCGCAATTTTCCTTAGTTCAACAAGTTCACTTTCTGTAAGAATTTCAAACTCTTTAAATATTGCTTTAACATGATCGGGAAATATTTTTTCAATCAAAGACTCCCCGTTTTGAGTGAGTTTGATGTTATAAAACCTTCGGTCTTGCAGATTTTTCTCTCTTATTAACAGGCTTTTTTTCTCCAGGTTATCAACAACCTTTGTTATATTGCCCCCAGATTTTAGAATTTTTTTTCCTATTTCTTTTTGACTCATAGTACCCAGGTGGTAAAGCGCTTCTAAGACCCCAAACTGACTTGTTGTAAGATTAAATTTATCCAGGTTCTTAGAGAGCCTTGCTTCCAAAGAGTTAGTTGCTCTTAATAAATTGATAAAAGCATTCAGTGACTTAATTTCTCTTGTTGTTCCTTTATATTTTGTGCCCATGATAATAATTAGATGTTAAATAGTTTAATATTAAAGTAATCAGTATCTTTTATTTGTCAAGGGTAAAATTACTGTCATAATTACGAAGTTTTACCAGCTTGTTATTTAATGTATGGATTTTATCTAAGATAAATTTATATTTAGGTATTGGTATTAGACTGGAATGTAAATAGTTTTGATATTATAATTTAGAGTTTGGGTGATAATTTTAAGAAAATGGACAGGTTAGATGATGCATTATTCCAGTTTGCATTTCAACTTCATGATTCAAGGATAAAGTCTTTAGATTATAATGATAAAAGTTTAATTATATGTTTCGATTTAATACATATTCATAAATATCTTGGTAAAATTAGTTTTGGCATAGAGGAAAGTTTCACATCTCAGGCAGAAATGATATTAAAAGATGCAGTAATAGATGGGAATGAACCTGAATATCCAAGCAGAATTAAGGACTTTTCGTTAGTTGAGGATGGAAAGATTCATGGAAATCATATAAATTACCCGTTTACAGCTAAAGGCGATATTCAGCTTGTAATTACTTTTAGTTCACATGAAAAAATTACAATAAGGTCATCAAAGGCGTTTATGATGATAAAAGATTTAGATAACCAAAAATCACATATTCAATAGGTTATAATTAGGTATGGTCAGAACGAGTGTTCTTTTATTACTATTTAGTTTAATTTTCAATATTTCTGCCAGTTATTCTCAAGTGCAGGAAACTACAGAGTTTTCTGGAATTTACTCTGATAATAAGAGGGTAGGTTTTAATAAAACAACATTTAGCAAAGATGGAGACATTTTAACAATAACTGAACATACTAAGCTAAAAATTATTCTACTAGGTGCAGAAAATGAATTGGAAACAACTTCAGTATATAATTTAAAAAACGGTAAGCTAAACGATTTTGAATTTAAGTTGAATTCTTTGGGTTTAAACTTAGAAACTAAAGGAAGAAGAGAAGATAATAAACTAATTTTTAATACTTCTACTGTATCGGGTAGTTCTGAATTTTCTATAGAAATTTATAAAGAACCTATAGTTACTTCTTATATTAACAAATGGGTCGTGGATAAGGGGCTTGAAGTAGGTAAAAAATATGAGACCTACATTTTTGAACCCTCAATGCTTTTAATGGGTTCTAAGCTAGAGGACTTAATTGCGACAATTGAGGTTGTAGCCAAAGAAAAGATTGAGATTCCAATAGGAACTTTTGATACTATTAAATATACTGTGAATTTTAATGGTTCTGTTTCTCATATATGGATTACAGATAAAGGGGAATTAATCAAAGACGTTTCTTCCCTGGGGCTTATAGCAATTAAAGAAAAAGAAGATTTATATCAAAATGAAAATCTCGAGAGAGTTGATATAACTGAGAAAACTGCTATATCGGCTAATCAAACTATTGATAATCCAAGAAAATTAGACAGATTAGAGGTGAAATTATCAGGTTTGGCATCTCTTGATGAATTTGATTTGCATGATCGCAACAGGCAGTTTTTAAGTGATGATTTACTGGTTATAAAAACCGAGGATATAAGTTCATTTAAATACTTAACAACTATTCCCAATAAAGGAACGGTTGTACAAGAATATTTAAATCCTACAAACCTCATTCAAAGCAAAAATGATAATATAATAAAATTATCTAAAAATATTGTTGGGGAAACCAAAAACCCAATAGATAAAGTAAGTTTAATTAACTCCTGGATCTACAATAATCTGGAAAAAAAGCCCACAATAAGTATTCCAAATGCCCTCGATGTACTTAAAACCAAAAGCGGGGACTGCAATGAACATTCAGTCCTGTTTACAGCGCTTACAAGGTCCCTAGATATTCCGACTAAGATAATCTTGGGGATAGTCTATCTTAATGGAAAATTTTATTATCATGCCTGGAATGAAGTATTTCTTGGCAAATGGGTCTCGGTGGATTCTACACTTAATCAACTGCCTGTTGATGCCTCTCATATAAAGTTCTTAGAAGGTGATATTAGCAGGAGTTCTGAAATTATGAAACTTGTGGGAAAACTTAATCTTCAGATAATAGATGCTTCATAAAAATATGAAACTATACAATTTGGCTTATCTTCTGCTACTAATCTTTATTCTTACCACTTCATGTGCAACAAAAGAGATACATTCCGATATTGAAAAGAAAGAAGATAAACAACAAGAAAACAATATAGATCTATCCGTAAGTAATTACAGCGCTTATTATCATTTTACGCTTTCCAGGCTCCATTTTTTTAGAAGAGACTTCAGGGTTGCTCTGAGTGAAGCCAGAATAGCCGAGCAGATTGATACCAAATCGGCTCCTCTAAAATATAATCTGGCTATTGTCCTTATGACGCTAAACCGTTTTACTGAAGCATTAATTATGCTTGAGCAGAGTATAAAACTAAACCCCGATTATGAACCGGCACATAAAATTCTTGGAAGAATTTATGCATCATCCACAGACCCAAAGAAAAGAAAAGAAGCATTGAAAATACTTAATAAGTCTGTGGAATATGATCCAATGGATGCGGAGACCTTCATGTTCTTGGGCATAATTCAATCCGAACAAAACAATTACAAAGAAGCAATATATAATTTTAAAAAATTTATTCAGCTATCTCCAAGGGATGAAAGAGGCTATTACTTTTTGGGCAGAATATATTTTCAAAGCAATCAGTTGCAAAAAGCTGAGAAAAATTTTAAGCGTGCAGTTGACCTGAATCCAAACTATATTTCTGCATTAATTGACCTTGCGCTTATTTATGAAAAAAGGGGAAAGTTAACTGAGTCCGAAGGATTATATGAACTGCTTGTAAGCAAATTTCCCAATAATATTAATGTGTTTATGCGTTATGGAAATTTCCTTTACAGGACTAATAGAAAATCAGATGCTTCGAAACAGTACGAAACAGCAGAGGAACTCGACAGTGACAATATAGATTTAAAGCTGAGGCTGGTTTTACTCTATATTGATAATAAAGACTATGACAAGGCAATACAGGAGCTTAAAATAATACTGCTGGGCGATCCTGACAACGAAAGGGCTAAATATTACTTAGCCTTATCTTATGTAGAAATTAATAATTTTGAACAGGCACTAGACTTACTTAATTCAATAAGTTCTGATTCGAATCTTCATAATGATGTATTAATTCAGAAATCATATTTATATGAGAAAAAAGGTGATGTGGATAAATCTATTGTAATTATAGAAGAGGCTTATAGGTCGGATAATGAAAATGAGCCAATCGTCAATTATTTGGGAAGTTTGTATACAAAGAATAAAGAATATGCAAAAGCAATTGACCTGTATAAAAAGTATCTGAAGAGCAGTCCGCAAAATGAAAATATTAGCTATTCTCTTGGGGTCACTTTTTACCTGGGAGGTAAAGAAAAAGAGTCTATTTCTACTATGAAAGAGATACTCAAAATAAATCCTGAACATGTGGAAGCGCTAAACTTTATTGGGTATTCATATGCAGAAATGGGCACGAATTTGGATGAAGCCGAGACTTTTGTTACCAAAGCTCTTGAAATCTCTCCCAACAAGGGTTACATAATCGACAGTCTGGGGTGGATATATTATAAGAAGGGTAAACTTGAAAAGGCCTTGGAACTGTTGCTCAAAGCTGCGAGGCTCACATCAAATGATCCCGAAGTTATGGAACACCTAGGTGATGTTTATAAGGTTAAGGGAGAGTTGAGAAAAGCGCTCGATTATTATAAAAAAGGATTTGAGATAGCAGACGGAGTTGATGAAGATATTGCTGATAAACTAAAAAATAAAGCTGATGAAATCGAGCATCGAATTAATGAACTTAAAGCCACTAAATCTATCTAAATATTTCTGTATTTATGTTTTCCTTCTTTTTGTTTTAATATACTCCTGTGCTAAGCCCGGGCTTATTATAGTAGATAAGAGCATTACCGAAATCGGCAGCTTAGATTCGGCCGAAATCTTATCGATGCTAAAGGAACAGGAAAATAAAATTTATTCTGTAAGTGGTCTTGCTCTTGCAAGGTTAAGATCGCCTGATCAAAAGATTTCATTTAAGCAGGTTACAATTGTTGAGTTTCCCAATAAGCTGAGGTTAGAAGCTT
>SMWS01000050.1 GCA_004356685.1 Deltaproteobacteria bacterium | reverse complement strand
GTACCATCAACTCTCATATATATTTCAGTCTTTTTTCCCGAGCACGGGATAAAATGGATGTCGCTTGCACCCTTTCTCACAGCCTCTAACAAAGCTCCTTCAATCAGATTTATTAAAGCGCTTTTGTTTATTTCCGAATCGAGTTCATCTTCATCAACCAGGTTTTCATCAGCCCCATCCACCTGGAAAAAATCTTCATCCTCTTCCAATGCCTTTAAAAATTCATTTTCGGGCGGAAGAATTATTTTAATAAGCTTTTCGTAATCTGATTTTTTTATAAATATTACTTCATACTTTTTAGCATTCAATCCAAATGCTATACGTGGTATGTGCCTGTCAGTGGGATCGATAGAGGCGAGTATAAGTTTATCCTTTATTCTTTCATCATACATAAAAGGAATGACAAAATGCTTAATCATCATCTCTTTTACTGAATCGCTCGCCTGCTCCATCAGATTCTTTATAGATTCGATCCGCTCTTCAGGAATTTCTTCGGGTTTTGTTTCCAACTCTCGAAAAGCATATAGAATGGCTACTTCCCTAAATATCTTATCGTGATCAAAATTAAAATCCTGGACAAGTATTTGTGCAAGATTTCTTTTTATCTTATGCTTATCATTTGCTTTGGCATGCAATGCCTCTTCGAGAATAGCCGAATCGATTATGCCTTTTTTAAATAGCAGATAACCAATTTTATCACCCATTTCAAGATTAGTGTCAATCATCCGATATTATTCTCCAATTCAATAGTGGTGCTGCCCATACCCGGGTTTTGGGGTCTTACCGTTGCTGTTTCGGCTGAGACTAAAGTAAGCGCAATCATAACAACCATTATTACCATTGCAATTATAACCTGGATAATTTCAATCAGGTTTTTTAAACGATAGACTGTTTCACTCTCATAATAATTAGCCAACATTAAAGCCGTGTTTTTAATTGTTCCGGATTCTTCACCGGAATGAAATCTTGATAATGCTGTCTCGGTAAATACCCCGGACACCTCGAATGCTTCTGTCATACCAACCCCTTTCTTAAGCATCATGGGTATAGCTACTTGTTTTATCCTACTCTCAAAATATGTGTTGCCTGCTGCTTCTGCGGCTATTCTTATCGGCTCTATACTTTCGGCAGAACCATGATAAAGAGTATAAAATACACGGCAGAAAACCTCGATAAGTGTTTTATGAATCAGAGAGCCAATAACAGGCATCTTCAGCATATACTTATCATAAAATAACCTGCCATTTTTTGTTTTTATGTAAAGCGCTAGCACGATGGGTGGTATGAACAATACGGCTGAAATAAGCAAGGGATTTCCGATTAAAAAATCACTGAATTTAAGTGTAAAGGCTGTCATTGGTGGAAGTTCAATGCCGAACCTAATAAAAAGTTTTGCAGTTTCCGGAAAGATGTATCCAACATAAAATAAAACTGCAAGGAATAAAACAAACATTGTTATCGCGGGTGTTATCAATGCACTGCGCAAACTTTTCCTAAACTCCTGCCTTCTTTCGAGGAACTTTGCAGTAGCCATATAAATCTCAGTCATGTTTCCACTTTTGGAAGCAAGCCCGAGCATATACGCTGTAAACTTACCAAATACTCCCTGGTATTTTAGGAAGGTGACTTCACTGTCGGCTCCTTTTTTCAAATCATTATTAATTTCTTTTAAAGTGTTTTTTAGAGCGGGGTTTGGAGTATCATTAATAAGAAGAGTTAAAACTTCACTGTAAGGTAATTTCTGATCAAGTAGTTCGGCACTTATTTTTACAAAAGTTACAATCTCAGTGGTTGGAGGTTTTCTCTGAAAATCCAGAAGTTTCCGATTTACTGATAAAACTTTATATCCCAACCTGCTAAGAGCTTCTTCTACTTCCTTTTTACTATACGCTTTTTGCTCACCTCTTATCGGTTTTTCATCACCTTTTCTAACTCTATAAAGGTAAGTGGATTTTCTCTGAATTGTATTTATCTCAAGCTTATTCTTTTCTGCCAACTTCTGTATTTTCTTTTTCCCCTCTGAGGCGGAGACCGCAGACAAAGAACCTGAAATGTTTTGACCATTAAGTCGTTGTGCTGTAAATTTAAACTCAACCATCCGTTTTCTCTTTAATTATTAAACTTTGTTACTCTGTATCAAATATGGTTCCGAAATTTTTGTGGTGATCTTTTTGTGTGGTTAAGATTATTTAATAGTAAGAGGTAAAATTTTTCTTTTAAAAAAAGAAAGGGCTGTAAAAATTACTTTTACAGCCCAAATTAGAATAGTATTTACTCTGGCATTTTATGGTCCTGGAGTAAATACACTTATAATTGTTGTTGAGGTGACTGTTGTTACAATTGTCCAGCCATACTCTGTTGGTGTCCCGGTAATTACAACGTTAGTTGCACCTGCAAGTGCTGAGTATCCGCCGTTAGCTGTAACGACCAAACCATCAGGAATTACCCATCCTGTAAAAGTATTTGCTCCGCCGCCCATTGATTGTGGCTTTTTGTAATACTGCTGTGCCATTGCACCTAGGTTTGTACAGTCTGATACTATACCGTCTTTGTTTGCTTCTTCGGCACTGGCATTAAACAAGTTAATACCAACTACAACGGCGATACCAACTACGATAACACCAAGAACGATTAAGAGAAGTTGTTGCTGACCCATTTTATTACTCCATTGTTTGTTAGAGGGTTTATTTAATTAAATTAACCAGTTGTTAATATTTAGAACTTAGTTAATTATTAATGAATTATTATTGAATTTACTGTATGTGCTGTTACTATTGTTTGTACCTCTATCGAATCGGTTCCCGTCACTACTTCAGTTCCTATACCCGTTATAACAAGCTCATCGGGGTCGACCGTAGAGATCACAAAGTTACCATTCGCTGTTGCTATCATCTGGGATGGTATGATCCAACCTATGAAAGAATGACTTCCACCACCTAGTTCCGCAGGTTTCTTGAAGTACTGAAGGGCCATTAGCCCGAGACTGGTAGTCTCTTCTATCAAAATATCTCTCTTAGACTCAATAGCATTTGATCTAAACAGCGCAATAGAGACTGCTATCGCAATTCCTACTATAATTACCGCCATTACTATCAATAAAAGTTGCTGCTGACCCAAATTAAAAAGCCTTTCTTATCTTATTAGCGCGCATATGGTCTAAAAATGTGCCAACAAATAAAGACGGTAAAATAAGTTGCGTCGGTGATATTTCGTAATAAAACTGTTGTCGCCGTAATTATTACGGGTAATATTTTCTCGTTAACAACAGTATCTCAAAGAACAAAAGCTATTTATTTGTTTAGATTTTGCAATGTAATTAAAATAAAAAGCCATTTATGTGCGGTTGTATAAATAATAGCGCCAACTATTACTGTGCAATTTCTCCCATGAAGATTAAAATCAATTTTCAAGTGGGTTGTTATTAGCAAAGCAAAGGAAATAATTACTATTTATTTGTAAAATTAAATGGTTATTTGAAAAAGATTTCTTTTTAGAAAGTTTTTAAGGAAAAATGCTGAATAATTTACTTAATAGTTGATTATGAGCAAGGTTTTAACTTTTATCCAAAAAACTAACCCTACAAGTAGATTGCTGGTGTAGTAAGTATTTTCAACCAAATTAATATAACTGTGAAACGAGCATCAAAAACCATTTACAAACACGGCAATGATTATAATGTGAGTTCTATCTGGCCAAAAAGAGAAATTATAAACAGATGAAATGTCCGGTTGAATTAAAAGCTGGATTACACCCTAACCAGATTTTATTAGTCTGAGATCATTCCTTTTATATAGAACAAACTGCTTATGAAGAAAATATAATATTAAATGACAGATATTTATAAAGAACACGTTCCCTTTCCTGATTTGCAATCAATAAAAAAAAGCGGTAAGACCTGCGATTTTAATGTGGAATTTTGAATTACGTTGTTATTAGAATCTTAGCAAAGCAACCAAGCACGTAAGAGAGTTGACGGAGCGAACTCCGGCTCAGAACCAAGTGTAACCGATAGTCCAATGGTTTGTTTTCTTCCGGGGGCTTATTTCAAATCTATTAGAGTTAATCTGTCTCATTTTGTTTAAACATTTGCTCCTATTTCCAATAAAAAGTAAATACGTTATGCTATTTGAAATAATTACCATATCAAATTAATCATATATTGTTCATTTTTTATCAGTTTTCGTACACTTGGCTTATCATAACTCAAAACTGTTTCATTTATAAACACAGCCAATAAAAAATGACAGTAAGAAGTGCTACATCAATAAATACTATTTACCGATGTTTAACTATTGCTTAGAACTATGAGTACAATTTACCACTGGCAGTTTGGCACATCGATTGGCTATGATAAAGTCGAAGGATGCCAAACGAAAGTTACTAAAACGTGATAATAATATTAGAAGGAGATTAAGTTTTGAATTCAGGACATATGCTTTTAACCATTGCCGGGGTGATTTTGTTGTCAAATCTAATATTGAATGTTCACAAGGCTAATACAAACAGGATGCTAACCAACTATACTAGTGAATCAGTGATTAATGCCTCTGGTTTGGCGCAATCTATCATTGATATGATTCAATCTAAAGCTTTTGATGAAAATACGATAGATGCTGCAGTATGGCAGCTTGATTCATTAACAGCTGCGATTAATCTTGGGCCAGAATCGGGCGAAAATATGCACACTGAATTCGATGACATAGATGATTATAACAATTACAGTACAACGGTTTCCCTGGATAGAATGGGAGATTTTGATATAAATGTTAATGTTTTCTACGTCAACACTCTTAATCCACAGATAAAAAGCAGCATCACTACTTACTCCAAAAAAATTGAATTGTCGATAATAAATTATAGTTTATTAGATACCTTGAAGTATTATCATATAATATCATATTAAAAGGAATTAATTATGTCAGATTGGTTAGATGTAGTAGGATCTTTTGTAATAGGGGGGATGGTTATTTTGATCTTCGCAAATTTAAATATTTCAATCAGTGTAGCTGCCTCAGAGAATTTATTTTCCGGGATAGTGCAGGGAGGATTAACCTCCGCTACTGATCTTATAGAATACGATTTTTACAAAATCGGTTACAGAAACTCTGGCAACAAAATAGAGATTGCAGATTCGAATGAGATCAAGTTTTACAGTGATATAGATAATGATGGAGTTTTAGACGAATTACATTATTTCGTGGGAGATTCAACGACTTTTACTGAAACTAGTAATCCAAATGATTTTTTACTGACCAGAGAGAAGAACAATGAAATACCGGCTGCTTCAATTCCTGTGGTTTACTTTAAGCTTACCTATTACGATTCGCTTGGTCAGAAAATAGATTACACTTTGCTTTCAAGTCAGTCTGAAAGAGATAAAATTAAAACTTTAGGCATAAGAATGAAGTGTGAATCAGCTGATATGATTGATGATCATTATGAAGCAGTTGAGTGGGAGAAAATAATTAAACCTAAAAATATTTAACTGGAGTATATTATGTCAAGATTTATTTTAATTATTGTATTAGGCGCATTTATTACCTATAGCATTACAAGTTTAACTCAGAATAAACTTGTGACTCAAACTACTGAAAACTCTGTTAATAATTATTCCCAAACAAAAGCAAGGAATATAGCAAATAGCACTATTCAGATGTTAATGTCTCAAGTGGCGGATAATGTAGACTGGAGAGTGCCTAATCCGGTTACAAAGAATATCTTTGATGGACAGGTAACATACACAGTTACAGATACAATATTTGATGGAGAAGAACAAATAAAGTTTTCAGCCATAGCCAGTGAGTTTGGTACAACCAAGGAAATAACTGCTTATACAAAAAACCCCATTCTTATACCCCCAGCACTGGAAGGTGCTATTACAACAAACAACCCAGTAGTAACCCAGGGTGGTTTAAATGTTGATGGGCGAAATCATAAGATGGACGCAACCTTGGTTCCAGAATCTGGTACATATGCAATCTGGACGACGAAAACTCTGAATCAAACTGGCAATTCATACTTAGGTGGTACTGATGATGGGGTTGATTATCCATTAATGAAACCCGCAGATCCAAGGGTAATTAAGGTTTTACAGACCTATCCCGGCGGTTATCCAACCTCACCGGATAGCATTTTAGGCGGACCTGCATACGGTTATCCTGAAGGAATGCTGAAATCAATTGCAATAAGCGGGCTTAATGGAAGTCAATATGTTACTGATCCGTCTACACTATCACATCCCCTCTCCGGTGTTACTTATGTTGAGCTGACTGATGTACTTCCATTTAACAAATGGGAGGATGCAGACATATCAGGGTCAGGAATCCTGGTAGTTCATAATACATCAACAAATGCACGTATTAAAAATATGGAGGCTGGCATTTTTAAGGGAATGGTTATTGTAGATGATCTCGTGCACGTTCATTCAACAGTAATCGGGGCAATAATTTTACTTACGCCAAATCCTTCTTCAGGAAATACAATTGGTAATTCATCTGGACTCATTCTTTACTCCACCGAAGCGATAAGATTTGCGTTATTACAAACAAATATTGAACCCAAATTTAATTATGGATTTGGTAAAAACAGGCTATATGTTAACCATTGGTTTGAGTAAACAACATGATGTTTTTTGCAATAAAGAAGAATAATATAATGGAAGACATAACTCAAGAAATCAGAGCTGAAGTTATTATATACAAAGTAAATCTTTTAAAAGCTTCCGTAAATGAAGCGGCTGAATTAAGAAATTTACTCGATGAGCAAATTACCATTGGGCATTCTAAAATAGTTGTCGATCTCAGCCAGTGTACCTACCTGGATTCAACTTTTATCGGAGTACTTGTAGTTACTCATAAAAAGTTATTAGCAAAGGGCGGGAAGTTAATAATTATAAATCCGCTGGACCCTGCAAAAAGACTATTCCACTTATCAGGCATCTCTAAAGTATTAAATACTTTTGAAGCAACCGAGGATGCTGTAAGGAGTTTTAATAATAGAATAAAATCTCTGGAACCAAAGTCTGATGATGTTATTCCTAAAAAGAGTGTTGAGTGGGCGTTTACTTAATTTATTTAATTAGAGAAATATATAGGATAATAGGATGGGACAACAACAACTTTTATTGATAGTATTAGCACTTATTATAGTAGGGATTGCAATAGCAGTCTCTATTCAGTTGTTTAGATCAAATGCTATTGAGTCTAAGAGAGATATTTTGATAGTAGAGACTACCAGTCTTGGGCTAATGGCTCTTCAGTACTACAAAAAACCAGCGGAACTAGGGGGTGGAAGTAAATCTTTCGAAGGTTGGAAGATACCATCACAATTGAGAACAACTGAGAATGGTAACTTCAAGATTTCTACGACTTCCGCCACCGAGCTTATTATAACTGGTACGGGAACTGAAGTAGGGACGGGAACCGATTCGATAGAGGTACAAACAACAGTAACAGCAAATGATATAAATTCAATAATAATTAACTAAGTTCTAAATATTATTAACAACTGGTTAATTTAATTAAATAAACCCTCTAACAAACATAGGAGTAGAAAAAGAAGGTAATTTAGGATGTGCTCAAAGTAATAATATTAAATACCGCATTATTGTAGAACCGAATCAAACAATTCTTCAAAAAATACACTAAGAAAAATTAAGGGCCTTTTTATAATTTATTGATACTGTTTTTTTGTATAGTTTCCCGAAGTTACAACCTAATTAAAAACACTACCAGAATGCTTTAGCTGAAGCCAGGAAGACGATATCGGCTTATTTTATAGTCGTTATACTAATGTGGATAGTGCCCATTGCAACAATTTTTTTAATTAAATTAAGGAAGGAAAAGGCTGCGCTAAAGAAATTATTTAAATAATGCCCTGCTTCAACTATCAGACTTAATTTTTAAGGGATGTGAATCCCTGTCAAAGAATACATCAGCTTCAGATGTAATGTAAATGGCAGGGATTTTTATTCGCCAACAATTAGATAAATTGAGTTCCAAATAATTGAGCGATATAAAAATTGTATGAATATTAGATTGTTGTGTTAAGTAATTCCAATTATCTAATAGTATTAATTATTTCCGAATTTCATTTATAAAGGATTATAGTATGAAAACAATATCTTTTTCAATTTTATTTGTGTTATTAATAGCCTTATGGCAATGTTCTGAAAATAACATCGCCGAACCACCCTCTGGTGGCGATGTAACTAGTAAAGGTTCAATAAGAGTGATATTAATTGATTCACCATCAACATTAGACTCAGTTGTTATTTGTGTCTCTAGGGTTGAAGTTCATAAATCCGGTAGTGATACAACTGAGGGAAGCTGGTCTGTAATTAATGATTCTCTTAGGTATTTTGATATTTTGCTGTTACAGAATGGTGCAAGCGCAGTGCTTGGGGATACTTCATTATCCGCAGGAAAATATACTCAAATTCGTTTAATCGTTGAAGATAATAATTACGTTGTAGATAACGGCATAAAATATCCTTTAACAATTCCAAGTGGAACTCAAACAGGAATAAAGCTGAATCATTCCTTTGAAATTGAAAGTGGGAAACTCTATGAGCTCTATTTGGATTTTAATGTTGATAAGTCAATAATCATAACTGGGAACGGGCAATATAAACTTAAACCAACCATAAGAGTTGTTCCGGTTGTCATATCAGGGTCAATTTCTGGACAAGTGTTGCCATTAGATGCTGATCCGATGATTTGGACTTCGGTAGGAGCAGATACTGCATCAACATTTACAGATCTTAATGGCTTATTTAAGCTAATGGCTTTACTGGAAGGAATTTACGATGTTCATATTATCCCCGCAGACACCCTAATTTACAGGGACACAACGATAACAGGTGTGAATGTAATAGCTAATCAAAATACTGATATTGGGGTAGTTACTCTTGAGGAAAGGTAGCAACTAGATAAAGAGATTTTTCACTGCCCGGGTTGGTTAAGAATGCCCGGGAATGGATAGTTAACTAAAAGAATATAAGGACAATAATATCAATCACAAATCTAATTTAGATTGTTACTTACTTCTCTGTCGGTAAAGTAAAATAAAAAGTTGTCCCTTCATCTTCTTTACTCTCAACCCAAATTTTACCATACTGTCTTTCCACCAATTCTTTACAAAGAATCAAGCCGAGACCCGTACCGGTTTCCTTTGCGGTTCCCCAGGTTGATTGAACTTTATCTACCTGAAATAATTCTGGCAGTTTTTCTGTCTTTATTCCAACACCAGTATCTATAACCTTTATAACTACGAAATCATTATCCGGTTCTGATGAGACTGTGACAGTTCCGTTGGGGTACGTGAACTTAATTGCGTTTGATATTAGATTTCTAAGAATTGTTTCTGTCATTTTTTTATCAGCAAAAACAGAAATTTCAGGCCCCACATTTATTTCAAGAGTTATTCCTTTACTCCTTAAATTTTGATTGTATAATTCTTCCAAATTATTTAATAACGTAAGTAGTTTAATTTTCTGAGGATAAAAAGGAATGTTACTGGTTTGTATGCTTGACCATTCAAGAAGGTTTTCCATAAGATCATATGTTCTCTTAGAAGTATTAGCCACATCGGTAATCATTTGCTGCTTCTCATCATTTTCAAGAGAATCATAATCTTCTACAATTATAAGCAGAACCTGCATTAAACCTGATAACGGACTTCTTAAATCATGAGAAATAATTGAGAAAAATTTATCTTTAGTTGCGTTAATTTCTGCAAGTTCAATATTTATTTTACGGAGTGGGATATCAACTAATCACACTAGTTTGAGTGCTTCTCTTTGGGACACATTTTTATTTAGATACATTTAATATCATTCTAATTTTAGGAAAATCGTTGATTTTATACAAAATATCAAACTTTTATCGCTAACTAACAATGGCATTGCCCTTGTATAACAGGAACTGTAATAGGAATATAAAGTATAAATTCCTGTTAACGCTCTTTGGTAAAATGGATGCTTGACTTAGACTATTTCAACTAAGTAATTAAAGTATTCGTAATATCATTGGAGTAAAAATGAAAACCACACTAACCACTTTGCTGCTTTCAGCACTTGTTTTAGTGGGATGTATGGATAACTTATCCGATCTCACATCGCCTGATGTGCAAATCACACCGCAATCAAATTCACCAAATTGGCTTATACTTCCTGATGATTTAACTAATTATTTAGATTCGACAACTCAATTCAGTTCTAGCAAATTAATTAGAGGTAATGTTGGGGGAAATATAATCCTTAATGTTTCTATTCCTCGTCCTGGGCATCCGTTAGGAGATTTTCAGATTTACGCTAAAATCAGAGTGGAAAAAAACTCATTTCCTGCAGATGAGCATCGAATGTTTACAATAACTGTAGATTCTGATTACCTTGTATTTGATATTACACCATCTGCTAACACTTTAATAAAACCAATTAAAGTAACTGCACGTGTAGAAGGAATTGATGTATCGGATATAAATCCTGAGACTTTCAGTTTCATATCTATAGGTGATAATGGTGAAATATTGGAAACTACAAACGAACAGTTGATAGTTGATTATGATGAAAATATGGTTATGGTTTTAAATGCGTGGATAGATCCACTTGCTATCGTTAATATACTTCCAGACTCAAGATATGGCTGGATTAGATATAGATAAATTAAATAAAAATAAAATTACATTATAATACTAAAAGGAATAAAATAAATGAAAATCATTTTAACCACACT
>SMWS01000049.1 GCA_004356685.1 Deltaproteobacteria bacterium | reverse complement strand
GAAGTAAATATTGATGAGATATTTAAGTATATTAGGTGCACTAGCAATGGGAGCAATGATATTTATATCGTCCCAGGCTATAGCATGGCAAGACAGTATGAATATGCATGGTACAGATAGTACGGCAACTGGAAGAGTAGTAGATCCTGCATGTTACATTGCAATGGATCTAAAGGGTGCCGCTCATAAGCAATGCGCTCAAAAATGTGCTAAAGCTGGGCAGGCTTTTGGCATTTTAGACGAAACTAACGGCATACTTTACCAGGTACTAGAAGACTCTCCAATGCCTAACCCTAATGCACTTCTCATGGATCATACAGAACAAGTTGTTACAGTTAAAGTTATGGTTTTTGAAAAAAAATGGTATGAAAGCTATTGTGCCTAAAGAAGTAATTATAGGAAGCATAAAGATCATGCTTCCTATTTCATTCTCTTGCCATCTAATAAATAATACATATCATAAAGTATTATCAAAAATTATAAAAAAATGACTAAAATTATCAATATTTTTCTATTGATCGCAATATTTTTTGTATTTTCGTGTGACCGAGATTCTAATACATCAGCCGAAAACGAAAATTTAAAGCAAGCCTACGATTTTTCTCTGCCAAAGTTGGATAATTCTTCTAATATAAAACTTAGCGACTTTAAAGACAAACCTATTATTATCAACTTTTGGTCTTCATGGTGTGCTCCTTGCAAAGAAGAAATGCCGTTTTTACAAAAGACCTGGGCAGAGCATAAAGATGATGGATTAATCTTTATAGGAATTGATGTATTGGATGATTCGTCTAGCGCAAAAGAATTTCTTAATTCGTTTAATATAGATTATCTTAATTTAAGTGATAGTTCTGGCAAAGTATCTAACAAGTATGGCGTAATAGCACTTCCAGCCACTTTTTTTATCGATAAGAATGGGAATATAGTTAAGCAAAACTATGGCCCTTTTTTAGGGGATAGTGGTGAAGCACTATTTAAGAAATATTTAGAGGAAATACTTAATTGACAGGCACTGAAGTACAGATTAGTTGGTTATTTGCTTTTGCAGCTGGTGTTGTCTCATTCATTTCACCCTGTGTACTACCACTCGTTCCCGGTTATATATCCCTTGTTACAAAACTTTCTTTTGACGAACTATCTGAAAGCAATAGATCTAAAACATTAAAAAGAGTGCTTGTACCAAGCCTGTTTTTTGTTTTAGGTTTTTCCTTCCTTTTTGTTACTCTAGGTGCTTCAGCAACATTTCTGGGTGGTTTTCTTCAGCAAAACAAATTTTTACTACTCAAAATATCAGGCGCTGTCATAATTATATTTTCATTATTTGTTCTAGAAATAATAAAAATACCACAACTCTACAGAGATATGCGATTCCAGGTAAGTTCAGATAATCCAAGCTACTTAGGACCATTTTTGCTAGGCATTGCATTTGGATTTGGCTGGACACCATGCGTTGGGCCAATACTAGCTTCTATACTACTTTATGCAAGCACAGCTGAAGGCGCTTTTGAGGGAGCATTCTTATTATTTATATACTCTTTGGGACTGGGTTTGCCTTTTATACTTACAGGTTTAGTGCTTACAAAAGCCTTATCGGCTTTTTCTTGGATAAAAAGACACTATGGAATATATAAATACATTACCGGAGGCACATTGATGTTGATAGGTATTCTAATGGTAACCAATACACTATTTTACTTAAATATTTATGGTCAAAAAGTACTTGATTCTTTGGGCCTTGATTTTTGGAAATCATTTTAAATTTTAACTTAGCAATCAACATTTAATTAATCACTTAAACTTATTTACCTAAATATCCTTAATAATTTCATTCTATCATATTTCATCCTTCTAGATATTAATTGAATAAACACAAAAGATTTTTTAAATAATTAATTGAAACTCCTCTATTAATCATGTAACAATATAGCTTTTACTTCAATATAGTATTATTGATTCGTAATATATTAAGGAATTTGTAAAATGAATAAAATGAGGGAAGCGGCATTGCTGTATCATAGCTCTAGCCCCAAAGGCAAAATAGAAATCAATGCTACCAAGCCTTGCGATACCCAGTGGGACTTATCACTTGCTTATTCTCCCGGTGTTGCAGAGCCTTGCAGAGAAATAGAGAAGTCACCAGAACTTGTTTATGAATATACCAATAGAGGTAATTTAGTTGCAGTGATAAGCAATGGAACCGCGGTTTTGGGTCTTGGTAACATCGGAGCACTGGCAGGAAAACCTGTGATGGAAGGAAAAAGCGTTTTATTTAAAAAATTTGCCGGAATTGACGCTTTTGATATTGAACTTAACACTGAAGATCCCGATGAATTAATTAAAACAGTAAAAATGCTCGAGCCAACATTTGGTGGTATCAACCTTGAAGATATAAAAGCCCCCCAATGTTTTTACATCGAACAAGAACTTAAAAAAATAATGAACATCCCTGTTTTTCATGATGATCAACATGGTACTGCAATCATATCGGGCGCAGGTCTTATTAATGCTTGTGAGATTCGCAACAAGGATTTATCAGAAATAAGAATTACAATAAATGGCGCAGGCGCTTCTGCAATTGCATGCGGTGAGTTTTTCATACAGATTGGCGCAAAAAGAGACAACATGATTCTGTGTGATAGCAGAGGTGTTATATATAAAGGACGAGAAGAGGGAATTAATGCTCAGAAGGAACGCTTTATGATTGATACAAACCTGCGCACTCTTGAAGATGCAATGAAAGGAGCCGATGTTTTTGTGGGTTTATCCGTAGGCGGTAGAGTTAGTAAGGAAATGGTTAGATCCATGGCTGATAACCCCATTATTTTTGCCATGGCAAATCCTGATCCTGAGATTACTTATGAAGATGCCATAGACGCAAGGAAAGATATCATCATAGCAACTGGCAGATCAGATTATCCTAACCAGGTAAATAATGTACTAGGATTTCCTTTTATATTCAGAGGGGCACTTGATGTTAGGGCAAAAACTATAAACGAAGAAATGAAGGTAGCCGCGGCTCATGCTCTTGCAAAACTTGCAAAAGAAGGAGCTGATGAAAATGTAGCAAAAGCATACGGAAAATCACATTTTGAGTTTGGCCCTAATTATATTGTTCCAAAGCCTTTTGATCCTAGAGTGTTACTTTATGAATCATACGCTGTAGCTGAAGCTGCCGTAAAGACAGGTGTTGCTAAATCTGATTTTGACCTCTCCAAATACAAGTTAGAGCTTGAACAAAAAGTTGAACAGAAGCTTAAGAACTCTAGATATTAGAAACACATATTATCAAACTATGTTACCTTTGCCCAATTTAGATGAGTATACTATTTGACCCTTACCCCTCCTTTTTGCTTCAAGGAGTGAAGTGTCAACTTTTTTGAAATATTTCTCAAAATCATACTCACTTTCAAATTGCGTAACTCCTACACTTATGGTTATCTTTATATAACCTAGGGAATTTGGAATGGAATTTTCTTCAAGACTAACAGATATCCTTTCTAGTACATTTGAAGCATACATCTCGTCCGAATCAAACAGCATTAACATAATTTCATCACCGCCCCATCTTGCTATCCAATCACTCTCTCTGATATTACTCTTAATAATATTCACAACATGTTTTAAGCAAAAGTCTCCAATATCATGACCATATTTATCATTAATCTTTTTAAAATCATCAATATCTAAAAGAACAAGGGTCATCTTATGCTCATTCCTTGATGACCTTGCAATGTCTCCCTTTAACCTTGTTTCTGCAGCAAACCTGTTGGAGATGCCTGTTAGGTAATCTGTACTAGAAGTCTTTTCTAAAGATCGGATTAATTTATCGAGATGAGAAACAGTGTACTGAACGTCAGACATTAGCTGTCCTGCCCCATCTTTATAAAAAGTTGGCAGATCAGGGATTTTTTTATCTGTAATATATTCCCTTAATTTTCGAGAAGCCAAAGATACAGGCGCTAATAAGTAATACAATACATATAGCGTAAAAGCTGTGCCCAATACTGATGCTACTACTGTAGATACAAGTATTTTCACAGTGGATTCGTAGCCTTGAGGGTTTGAATATACTGAATAGACTATTAAAATAATAAGAGGTACCTGAATTCCAAAAGAAGTAACAAGCATTATTTTTCCTAAATAACTGTTAGGAAAAGGGAACCGAGATAAAGACTTATATATTTTTAAACTTTCTTCCTGCAAAATAGATTACTCATCATAAACTTTTTTTTATATACTACATTAATTTTATTATCGTTTCTACTTAGAGTATTAGTATTTGGTCAGCAAAAAATATTTTCAACTAATAACTATATAAACTTATCCTTTTCAGTAGTTCTCTTGCTTCTTTATATGAATCTAATTTATATAAAGCCTTAGATGCTCCAAAACCAATTTTTATTGAATAAGCACTCTTTGGTAATTCCTCAAATACATCCTCGTCAGTCCAGTCATCCCCAACCGACAATATAAAATCCCAATCCTCATTGTCCAACCAATGCCTAACCGCTCTTCCCTTATTAATGCCTGTGTTTTTTATCTCCACTACCTTATTTCCTTCAAGAACCCCAAGGTTTAAATTAGCAGTTGCATGTATTAGAATGTATTTCAGCTCCCCTACCCTGACACTAGCTAATGAAGGATCTACCTTGCGGTAATGCCATACCAAAGAAAATTCCTTTTCTTCTAAAAATGATCCAGGTGTTCTGTCTACAAAAATCTCTAAGATTGATCGTATTTCATCTTTCCAAATGTTATCTAGTTTTTCAATAGTCTTCCAGCTACCATTCTTAATCCAAACTCCATGTTCAGCCACCATACCGTGACTTAAGTGTCCAAGCCATGACTCCAGCGTCTCCTTGTCCCTGCCGCTAACAATTATAGTAGTATTTCTATTATCTTTATTCAGATTTCTAAGTATTTCAGTAACTTCTTTGTCAGGTTTAACATTTGCCGGATTTTCATTAAAGGGCATTAAGGTACCGTCATAGTCTAAAAGAAATAGTCTTTTCGAGGCTTTCGAATAATCTTTTATTAGATTATTTTTACCTTGTACAGAAAGTACTTTTGATTTTATATGCTTTTGAACATCCTTAATTTGACCAAGTCTATCCATAAAATCATTAGTCCATTTTTTAATGTCATATCTTTTAAGCCTTTTTTGCATAGATCTCATTCTTGCGACTTTGTCATTTATATGCATTTCCAAAGCTTTTTTTAATGCATTGGCAGTTTTCTCAATGTCATTAGGGTTTATTATTATTGCTTCTCCAAGTTCTTTGGCAGTACCAGCCATCTCACCCAGGATCAGTACCCCATTGCCATCATTCTTAACTGCTACATACTCCTTAGCAACCAGATTCATTCCATCTCTTATTGGAGTAATAAATAAGATGTCTGCAATTGAATATAGGGCTATTAGATCATGAAACTCAAAAGATCTATATAAATACCAAATTGGTGTCCATCCAATAGACCCGTGTTTACCGTTAATTTTACCGGTTAAATATTCAACTTTTTCCTTCAATATTTTATAATGCTCTACTTGTGTTCTAGACGGTACTGCAACTACAATAAAAATGACCTTTTGCTTATATTTAGGGTTTTTATCCAGAAAATGTTCTATTGCATTCAGTCTATTAGGTATACCTTTTGTATAATCCAGCCTGTCAATTGAGAGTATTATTTTATAATCACCACCAATTTCGCGCTTAAGTTCAGTAATTTTATTTTTCACTACAGCTTCTAGAGGTGCCTTAGAAAACTTTTGAAAATCAATTCCCATAGGAAATGTATCTACGCGAACAGCTCTGCTCCCAAGCGTAAACTGGCCAAGCGTATGTTCAATTCCAAGTATTCTTCTTACACTCTCTGCAAAATGCCTTACATAATCAAAGGTGTGAAATCCTACTAAATCTGCCCCAAGAAGTCCGTCGATAATCTCTTTGCACCATGGAATTAACCTGAAAATCTCTGAGGAAGGAAAAGGTATATGCAGGAAAAAACCAATTTTTACATCCGGCATTCTCTGTCTAATCATATTGGGAAGAAGCATGAGGTGATAATCATGAATCCAGATAATAGAATCCGGTTCAGCTTCTTTTAAGACTGCTTCGCAAAACTTCTGGTTTACAGTTTTATACGTATCCCAGAATCTCTTTTCATAAATACCATATTGAACAAAATAATGAAACAAAGGCCAAATAGTCTCATTGCAAAACCCATCATAATACTCTTTAATCTGTTTTCTATTAAGAAAAATAGGTTTATAATCGTATTCATGTAATAATTCCTTTATTTCTTCAGCCTCAGCTTTGTTTCTCCTGTCAATTACTCCGGGCCACCCTATCCATACTTTCTTAGCCATTTTTTCAAATGAGCTAAGGGCTGTGACTAACCCTCCAGAACTGGCTTTAACCTCCATGTGAGCGTTCTTTCTATTAATGGTTACAGGAAGCCTATTTGATACAAATATTATTTTATTCATTGTATATTGATAATAAATTGATATTTTTATTAAATATATTAATGCTAGTTATTGTAATTGTATAAATTAATAATGAATAATTAATAAAAATGATTAGTATATAAAGAAGACTATTTAAATATTATATATGTAGTGGATACTTAATTAAATAAAAAATGAATATTATTCCAAGAGTGCTTCAGATTTCAACATTTTTATTAATTGCATTTTTTATTGGTATACTAGGATTATCAATTATAGGAAAAAAGAATAATAACAATCCAGTTTCTCCTCTAATTGGCAAACAGTTCCCCGATTATGAAATTCAACTTTTTAACGGTAACAAACTAAGTATCAGCAATCTAAAGGGAAAAGTTATCCTAATAAATTTTTGGGCTTCCTGGTGTAGCCCCTGCAAGGAAGAATTTCCTGCTTTAGAAGCCTCGTGGTTGAAACACAAAGATAAACAAGTTGTGTTCTTAGGTATAAATATTTTAGATGATAAAAACCATGCAAAACGATATCTACAAACTTATAAGAGCAATTATCTAAATGGCGTAGATTCAGATGGCAGTATAGCAGTTGATTTAGGGGTTGCCGGGGTGCCTGAAACTTTTTTTGTAAATGAAAAAGGGATTATTATAGATAAATATGTTGGCCCTCTTTCTGAAGAAATAATAGACTATTATATAAATAAAACTAAATCTTCCAATGGTTAAATTTATTATTAAAATTAAATACATCTCAGTTATATCATGCCTTGCAGTTTCTTTCTATTTAGCTTCCAATTCAGTTAATTCTTTTTCTGAATCAATTGACGTACAAGTGAGAGAGATTTCTTTACATCTAATGTGTCCGGTTTGCAGTGGTCAATCAGTGGCTGAATCAAATGCACAGCTGGCAAAAGACATGAGAACAGCTATAAGAAAACAACTAGAGCAAGGTAAGACGAAGGATGAGATATTGCAATACTTTGTAAACCGATACGGAGAGATAGTTTTATCAAGCCCACCTGTAAGGGGTTTTAATCTATTAATATGGTTACTTCCTACTTTAGGAATAATACTTTTTGGATTAATTTTAGGTAATTTTGTTTATAAATCTAAACTTCAAAATAAAAACAAAGTAATTAGGGATGGGATTAATGATTCTGAATTTAGTGACATAGAAAATGATTTAAAGAAATATGATCTTTAATTGTTAAGTTGTGTCTTTAAAAATTCTTTAAGCCTGTACCTGATTTCGGGTGTTACAAAAGTCTTGTCCTTAAGTTTTCCTGACAGTTCAAGCATGCGTTTATAAGTATTAGCAAATGATTTACATTCAGGGCATTCTCCAAGATGGCCTTCCAGAGCTTCTAACGTATTATAATCAAGTTCTGAATCAATATAGTCCATAATGTTTTCGACTACATCTTTACAAAGCATATTATTGATATTCTCTCCTTCAAATCTATCATTAAATTCTTATACTAATTAAGTTAGATGTACGATATTAAATTAAGACTCAAAGTTTCTTAATTATTTTATTTTACACAATTTAATTAGCATAGATAGTTTTTACCTAGTCTGTAATTATATATTTGATTACTATTGTATTTAGCCTTAGTATGATTTCTGGATTTCATATCTAATATATTACTTCCACATTTAAGACTTATAATAAATGATTCAGAATCTTTAAACCCGAGCAGTTCAGTACGAACTGACGATATATTTAAAAAAACAGTATTTTTATATTCAGGTCTGTTTGTTAAATTATTTTTGATCGAATGAGGAATATGGAGGTGTCCCGATATCCAAAGATCTACCCCGTATTTATTTAAAACTTTTCTAAACCTCTTTGAATCTATTATATGCCTTCTCTCAAAAGATGAAAAGGTTATCCCGCTTCCGTTAAGCGGGGCATGAGTAACCACTATAATTATTTTATCCTGGTTTTGTACTACCAGCTCTTTCCACCACTTAAATGTATCATCAGAAATATCCGTAGCAGAACTCCTTTTTTCATCAGACATTAAAATAATCAGCAAATTATTCCTTATTATAGAATAATTCAGATTTTCATTCAGTTTTTCTTTAAATAGTAATCCCTCATCGGGTTTAAGGTCATGATTTCCCGCTATTTCGTACCACTTTTTTATATAAGATTTATTTCTTGTATCTATATACCAATCAAAACTGCTATTAGTTGTTCTATCCACAATATCTCCTGCAACTATTGCAAAATCGATGTCTTTCACGTTTTTATTAATATCTTTTATTGCTCGTTCAAAATCTTTTCTTTCTGATTGTTTTCTGGGCTGAATATCTGAAAGCATCCACATTTTCAATTCATTATCGGGGTTTGTTGCGTTTATTTCAGTGGGAGGAAAAACTATACCAATTAAAAAGATGTAAAATAGAAATAGTAAATATTTAAATTTCATTACAAATGTTTTATTAAATAATGAATCAGTGAATATATTTGGTTGCAATAACCATGTCATCTTCTAAATCCGATATAACAACATCTATCAATTCACCCTTACTATAATCATCTTTATGTAGTTTAACCGAAATGTAGTTTCTGGAAGTTCCTTTTGAGTTATTTTCTACCAACACTTCCAACTCTTTACCTACAAATTTTTTATTAAACTCTATTTTTTTCTTCATTCCTAAATCACGGATTATTTTACTTCTCTGTTTAATTACACCAGGGTCTATTTGATTATCCATAATTGCAGCTTTGGTACCTTTTCTTTTAGAATATGGAAATACGTGAAAATATGTGAGCTCCGACTCATCTAATAAATTATATGAATTATTAAATTCTACTTCTGTCTCACCTGGAAATCCAACCATTATGTCAGTACCTATGCTGCTGTCCGGCATTGCTTGTCTAATTTGATATGTAATATCTAAAAACTGTTTCGGTTTATATCTTCTTCTCATATTTTTTAAGACTTGCTCATCACCGCTTTGCAGGGATATATGAAAGCTTGGACAAATCGTTTGGGAATTAGAGACAAAATTTATAAATTCCTGATTAATATCAGCAGGATCTAAAGAGCTTAGTCTTATTCTGCTCAGTATTTTTTCATCTTCTATTCTACTTAAAAGTTCAATCAAATTCGAACCGATATCCCTTCCATAACTTGCCAAATGAATTCCGGTAAGCACTGTTTCTTTATAACCTGACTGTCTTAATACTCTTATACGTTTTATCACATCATCTATTCCTAAGCTTCGTGATCTGCCTCTTGCATAAGGAATAATACAAAAAGTACATGCATAATTGCACCCATCCTGTACTTTTAGAAATGCTCTTGTTCTCCCTGGGAAAAATTCAATTTCAGGCGATTCAAATTTCCTCTTTTTTTCTTTAAATATATCATTAATAAAAACTTTTGGTTCTTTTTGCAGTGAGCCCTGTCTGAGTATTTTCATAAGTGAAGTAAATTTATCTGAATTTCCTACCACATAGTCTACACCCTTTAAATTGCTGATTTCCTCAGCAGACACCTGTGCATAACAACCTGTTACTACAACAACTCCGTTTGGATTAATCCTCTTTGCCCTGTTTATGTATTGCCGTGCCTCTGCATCTGCCTTATGGGTAACCGTGCATGTGTCTATAACATATATGTCGGCTTTCCCAGGAAAAGGGACGGTGGTATATTTACTCTTGGGAAGCTTGTTAATAAGTACAGCAGTATCATACTGATTAACCTTACAGCCAAGCGTAACAAATGAGATACTCTTCATCAGTGAAGCACCTCACTTATCCAGCCCCCACCAAGTACTTCACTTTCTTTATAAAATACTATGGCTTGTCCAGGAGTAATGGCTCTTTGAGGTTCAGTAAAAGTAACAACAGCTTCATTTTCATTTTTTAAAACTAAACTGGCTTCATTTTCTTTGTGACGGTATCTGATCTTGGCACTTATTTTCATCTCTTTATCTGAGATGTTATTTACCCAGCTCAAATTATTAACAAAAAGAGATTTACTATAAATATCTTCTTCACTGCCTACCACAATCCGGTTGCTCTTTGGATCAATTCTGACAACATACTGCGGCTTTCCTTTTGCTATGCCAAGCCCTCTCCTCTGCCCTATTGTATAAGAAAAAATACCATCGTGGTTTCCAACTATATTGCCATCAGTATCTACTATTTCTCCAGCTGTATTAGAGGCAGCAGTATGATCCTTTAAAAAATCTTTGTAGCTGTTACCAGTAATAAAGCAAATACCCTGACTATCCGGCTTATTTGCTACTTTTAAATTAAAGGTTTGTGCTAACTTGCGAACTTCTTGTTTTGTTTTGTCCCCTAACGGAAACATTACTCTTGATAACTCTTTTTGTTTAAGGGTGAATAGAAAATAAGACTGGTCTTTGTTGCTGTCTAGTGCTTTTTGCAGATAGTAATTTCCACTATCTTTATCCAATACGACTCTTGCATAATGACCAGTGGCCAAAAAATCAGCATCTAATTCAAGCGATCTTTTCATTAGAAACTCAAACTTCATATATTCGTTACACAAAACACAGGGACTAGGTGTTTTTCCATCCATATATTTATTTATAAAATCTTCGACTATAAACTCCTTAAACTTATCCATATAGTTTACAACATAATGAGGAATTCCGATTTGGTCTGCTACCCTTCTGGCATCTCTTACTTCATCAACAGAACAGCACCCCCCTTCTGCATCCCCGTAATCCCAGAGCTGCATAGTAACTCCTATCACTTCATGCCCTTCTTCTTTTAATAAAGCAGCGGTTGTAGCGCTATCGACCCCGCCGCTCATAGCAACCATTATTCTCTTTCTCATAATTGACTCGGAATTTTACCAGAATATGTATTTTAAACAATAATAATATAAATTGGTTACAAGTGTGTTTTGAAAAAATGTATATCAACTTTCGCTCCCTTTATTAGAATCTCAAATATTCATTAATTCCACCGGATATGGACTGAAAAAGGTTTGCTCCATTAAATAGTTGTGTTCATATTTTAAAACCCATGATTTAAGCAGCATTAGTATACTGGTAATTGCTATTTCATTATTTCTATATTTATCGAGATTTTCTAAAAATAATGCTTTCTCCTTGGAATTCAGATTCTTAGACAAATAACCGAAAGCATGCATAAGCATATTAATATTCGAACCTTTTCTTGCAACACTTTTAAGGGCAATTTTTAATTTCTCTTCATAGTTATTAAATATATCCTCCAGATTATTGTTATTATAACTGCCAATTATATTTCCTAGCTCTCTCGTTTTTGATTGATTGTGTGACATAAGAATAAACTTATTAACAGAATGAAATTTGATAAGACCTGCAATACTTTGTTTTTTCTTTAAATGGCGAAAACTTGCTAATAAAAATAATTTAGTTAGAAAATGTTCTCTTATTCTATGATTTGCAAGTCGTGCTTCGTCTTCAATAGCTAAACCCTCAAACTTCTTTAATACTTCTTTAGCAAACAGTCCCGTTGTCTTTCCTATCAGATGTCCCTTATCAAGCTTATCGTATAAATTCACATCTTTAATTCCACATGACGGCGAACTGCTCTTTAAAATAAATCCGTCGACTTCTGTAAGTGAATCATTAAATTTTATGGCAAAATCATTCATAACAAATGTATAATCGTTTCCTGTTGATGGCTGTACCAGATTTTGCTTATTATTTTTAGTTACAATTTTTATCGGGTCCCTTGGTACTCCCAGCCCTATTTCTATTTCTGGGCATATGGGTTTATAGATTACAAAAGGTTGTAGAGTCTTAACAAAACTATTAGTGATTAATTTGCCATTATATCTGCAAGCTTTAAATTCAAGGCAGTTACTTATTACTACTATTGGTTTAATTTTCTTTTCATACATAGTTATATTCTGATTATAATAACCTAGATTAAATTATAGCCTCAACGTAGAAGCAATAAAAATAATTTAAAGGACTGATAGAATGGAAACATTAAATCTTACATTTAAGAATAGAAACAATATGGAGTTATCGGCAAGATTAGATTTGCCAACTGGAAAGCCAAAAACTTATGCTTTATTTGCACACTGCTTCAGCTGCTCAAAAAACATAAAAGCTGCTTATCATATAAGCCATTCATTGGCACATAAAGGAATAGCGGTATTAAGATTTGATTTCACAGGAATAGGCGACAGCGAAGGACAATTTGAAGATACAAACTTTTCATCCAACGTTGACGACATAGTAGATGCTTCAAATTATCTTGTAGACCACTATGAGTCCCCAAAAATATTAATTGGCCATTCGCTCGGTGGTACCGCTGTCATCAAAGCTGCTAAATCATTAAAAGATTTAAAAGCCATTGTTACTATAGGTTCGCCCTTCAAGCCTTCGCATGTTGAAAAGATAATTACAAATAGCGGAGAAACCGACAAACAAATGGATTATTCAATAAAGTTAGGAAATAAAACTTTCAAAATAAAAAAACAGTTCCTGGATGATCTTAAAAATTCTGACATTAACGATGATTTAAGTTCTTTAAATAAGGCACTTTTAGTAATGCATTCTCCCTTTGATAATGTTGTCTCAATCGATAGCGCCTCTGATATTTTCCTGAAAGCAAAACACCCTAAAAGCTTTATATCCCTCGATAATGCCGATCACTTACTATCAGAACAGTCTGATTCAATTTATGTAGGGAAATTAATTTCAGAATGGGCCTCTAAATATATCGATATAAATAATGAAAAAGAAGAAATTTTATCAAAAGATAATAAAGTAGTAGTTCAAACTGCAAATAACAATTTAAAAACAAACATTTTTGTAGGACGACACCATATTGTAGCAGATGAACCAAAATCAGTTGGGGGTACCGATCTTGGACCTAACCCCTATGATTATCTATTAGCTTCTCTAGGCTCTTGTACAACAATGACATTGAAAATGTATGCAAATAGAAAAGGTTGGAATTTAGATTCGGCAAAAGTTATTCTGAATCACCAAAAAATATATGCTAAAGATTGTGAAGAATGTGAAACTGAAATCGGCAAGATCGATTATATAGAAAGGGAAATTGAACTTCTGGGTGATTTGGATAAAGATCAAAGAAATAGACTATTAGAAATAGCAGATAGATGTCCGGTTCACAGAACTCTACATTCAGAAATAGTTGTTAAAACAAAATTATTAGAATAAAATCTACTTCCTCTTTATATTTATTCACAGTCAATCTACTTTTTATTATTAATGGAGTAATTAATGAACTCTGAAAATAGCAGCCACAATTTTATAAGGGAGATAATAGACGAGGACATAAAAGACAATAAACACGGTGGAAAGATTGTAACGAGATTTCCTCCGGAGCCAAACGGTTATCTCCATATAGGTCATGCAAAATCAATCTGTCTCAATTTTGGCATTGCAAAAGAATACGGCGGTATATGTAGTTTAAGATTTGATGATACTAATCCCGCAAAAGAAGAATCTGAATATGTTGAATCTATTAAAGAAGACGTAAAATGGCTTGGTTTTGATTGGCAAGACCGCCTTTATTTTACTTCAGATTATTTTGATAAATTATATGAATTTGCAATAAAACTTATTAGTGAAGGCAAGGCTTATGTAGACAGTTTATCAATGGAACAGATAAGAGATTACAGGGGAACATTAAAAGAACCTGGTAAAGACAGTCCTTATAGAAGTCGATCGGTAGAGGAAAATGTTGAACTTTTTGAAAAAATGAAAGATGGACAATTTAATGAAGGTTCACATGTACTAAGAGCAAAAATTGATATGTCATCGGCAAATATCAATATGCGTGACCCTGTAATTTATAGAATTATAAAAACCTCTCATCACAGAACAGCCAGTAAATTTAATATATATCCAACTTATGATTTTGCCCACGGTCAGTCTGATTCACTTGAAGGAGTAACTCATTCACTTTGCACACTCGAATTTGAAGATCACAGACCACTATATGACTGGTTTATTAAAGAACTCGGTATTCATGTATCCAGGCAAATTGAATTTGCAAGGCTCAATCTCAGCTTTACAATCCTGAGCAAAAGAAAACTCAGTGAGCTTGTTAAAAATAATCATGTATCTGGGTGGGACGACCCGAGAATGCCAACAATTTCAGGACTCAGAAGGAGAGGATTCACACCCGAGTCTATTATAAATTTTTGTAATCAAATTGGAGTATCAAAAAATAACAGTCTCATTGATATTTCTCTTTTAGAATACTGCATAAGAATAGACTTAAACAAAAAAGCGTTAAGGGTAATGGCTGTTTTAAATCCATTAAAAGTAATAATAGACAACTATCCAGATGATTTAGAAGAACAACTCGACGCTATCAACAATCCTGAAGATGAGAGTATGGGTACAAGAAAAGTACCTTTTTCAAAAATACTTTATATAGAAAGAGATGATTTCAGAGAGCAATCTTCAAAAAAATATTTCAGGCTTTCTCCTGGAAAAGAAGTAAGACTTCGTTATGCATATTTTGTAACCTGCACAGGTTTTACAAAAGACGAGTCAACTGGGCAAGTTACTGAAGTTCACTGCACATACGATCCCAGGACTAAAGGTGGTTCATCTCCTGACGGTAGAAAAGTAAAAGGAACAATTCACTGGGTATCTCAAAAACATTGTATTGAATCTGAAGTAAGGCTATATGACAGACTCTTTTCAGTTTCTGAACCCGATTCTGTAAAAAACGGAAAAGATTATAAAGAATATTTCAATCAAGACTCTTTAAAAACACTAAAATCATGCAAACTAGAGCCATCACTAAGAGAAGTAAGACCTTATTGTAATTACCAATTTGAAAGACTCGGCTATTTTTGTATCGACCCAGTAGAATATGAAAACAATAAAATTGTTTTCAATAGAACTATCAGTTTAAGAGATACCTGGGCAAAGATTCAGGATAGCAATAAATAAATTGCATCTATATAAATATAGCTCTTCTCTAATCTCTTATTAAATTCATTTGGAGGTTATATATGTATAGATTAACCAAACTAACAGTTTTAAGTATTTTGCCAGCATTATTGTTTGTCTTATCTATCAATACTGGATTTACAGCTGATGAGATGATAGATAAAGCTGATAAAATGATGGAAGAAGGCGAGAAGATGATGGATTCTGGGGATAAGATAATGGGTGAAGAAGGAATGAATGAGAATGATATATTAAAGGGAAATGTCATATGTCTTCTTCCGGAATACAAAAGTGGTACAGTAAAACCTGTTATTGCAACATCCCCATGTGATGGTTATGCCCCACACGCTCATGTAATACTCGATACACGATCAAAAGTTGGCAATGTTTATGCAGTGCAGGGTTCACCAGAAGCCATAAAAAGACTTCAGCAAACATCTAATAGAAAAGATGTTGAAATTAAGGGTAAAATAAGCGGAAATGCTACAGGATGGGTAATAACTGTAGAATAATTAATGGCTTAGATAAGGGGAGTGCAATATCTCCCCTTTAAACTATTGTCCTGTTTTAGTAGGATAATAATGATTACTGAACTAAAAAGCTTTGCTTCTTAAAACTGGTTTTATATCCATATCTCAGTGTAATTTCAAAATGGTATTCCCCATTTTGCGCATCAGGAGGCACTTCTATAAAAACATCCACAGCCCATGTTCCGGGTTTATAAGTATAACTATCAGAGTCTGAAAAAATAATGTTACCTTTGTATTTTAATATCCTTTTTATATTGCCGTTTACATTTTTACCTGAACAAAAAGCAAACTGTACCCTTTGATTAAATTCTTCGCCTCTAGTTACAATCGAGGGGACAATCTCCAATTTTTCTACAAAAAGTCTATATGGATTATATTTAGAGCAACCGTAATTCAAGTCAGTCTTTTGTTGTGAGAGAATTAAATGATCCCCAGGGTCTCTGATTGATCTCACAAATTTCTGACTTAACTGCGAAATTTTAGAAGTAGTCTTATAATAACCGGATTTAGCTTGAGCACATGAAATAGAATTTATGAGGGGAAGAAAAGAAAGAAGAACTAAATATATAAATTTTTTAGAATTTAGAGTTTTAATATTTATTACTTCCTTATTCTCCATTTTTTCTGACCCCTCTTCTCGGCTATTTTATTCTTTTTGGGTTTGTAGTAAACCTTTTTGTATACAGGGGTAGCTCTATTTCTTGACTTTATATTACTAATACTGATTATATTGGAGGTATTTACCTTATTTGGGACTTTCTTTTCATCTACCTCAATATTTTTGGATTTTTCAGTATTATTAGCTTTGTTAAGTTTTGATAAATCTTCTTGGGGTTCAAAAATAACATATTTGTTATTAAAAAGCATATTATCGTCAATCTTATCATTAAGATTGTTTGTAACTTTAATATCTTTTTGCTTTAATGTTTCAGCATCAATACTAATTTTTAATATCTCATCATCTCTGTGTGATTCATTATTAGATATTTTTGCAATTGCAAAATTTAT
>SMWS01000003.1 GCA_004356685.1 Deltaproteobacteria bacterium | reverse complement strand
TTCTCCAGGAATGGTTCGTATACGACAAAAGCAATGATCCTGCAATAAAAGCAACGGGCTTTAAAAAGTCGAAGAGCCTTGCCGGCGGGATTGATGCATGGGCAGACAAATACGATCAGGATATGCCGAGGTATTAAGAACAAGGCTCACCAAATGGAATCAACATGAGGATAATCAAGGATTTTTCTATCTGCAGTAACTATTGGCGCTTTATGTAATCTTGAAGTAGCAATTAAGAACCTGTCTACCGGGTCCCTGTGGAGTTCTCCGGGAAGTGAATATGCTTCTTCTATAATCTGAAGATCCAGATCCAAAACTGTCCAGTCATTCATTTCAACAACATATTTGCGAAACCATAATTTCCAATGAGTATTTAATTCGATCCTGTTTCTATCCGACATGCACGCAATTTCTGCACAACTTATTGCTGATACATATATTTCATTAGATATATCTGTTATTTGGTTCTTTGCTTTTGTGCTAAGTTCAGAAGATTTAGAAATCGCCCATAGAATTGCACAGGTATCTAGAACTAGTTTCACTGATTCATTTCCCAGTCATCTTCCATAACGGGTTCAGTAACATCACCATAAAACTGCACTGAACCCTTACCTATATCCAATTTAGTTTTATTCTCTTTTACTTTGGGAATCGGAACGAGTTTTGCAATTATCACATTTCTCTTTTGAATCTCAAGCTCATTTCCTTGCTGCACAAAGTCAAGCATTTCACTAAGCTTATTCCTTAAATTAACTATATTTGTCTTCATAATGTACATATTAAATTACATGTTGGTGTACATGTCAAGGACTTTAAGCCTTACAATACCGTCCGAAGCAGAGGACTTGGTGGAAGCGACTGTCTCCCTGCAGGAAGAGGCAGTTTAGAAAGTGGCGCCGGAAGAATTTACACTCAGTCCAAACTATCCCAACCTGTTCAATGAAGAGACTAACATTTGACCACCCTGCCAGAGGAGAAATATGTTACTCTGCCAATCTATCTACAATAGCCAAAAGCTAGATACCAATAACTCAATTGTTACAACATTTTTCATCTTATTCTTGATTTTTAGATCATTTATGTGTTTGTTGTTAGAACCGTATTCCCACCTAATTCATACGGCAAAGGTATTTCTCCGAAGGAAGGATTTTGAATGATAGACAAACGCGCACAAGAAGTTCTCAAAACAGTCTTTGGCTACGAGACCTTCCGACCGCTGCAGGCAGAAATCATTGCAAACTTGCTCAGCAAGCGCGACACACTCGTGATCATGCCCACCGGCGGCGGCAAGTCACTCTGCTACCAGATACCCGGGTTGATTTTTGACGGACTTTCGGTTGTGGTATCTCCGCTTATTTCGCTTATGAAAGATCAGGTCGAGCAGCTTAGTGCCGTGGGTGTGCCCGCAGTCTATCTAAACAGTTCGCTTCCTCCAAAGGAGTACCAAAAAAACGTAGAGTCTGTCCGCTCCGGACAAGTAAAGCTCCTGTATGTTGCGCCGGAAACGCTGCTTACTCCCGGTATGATCGATTTGCTCACTTCTCAGAAAATCGACTGCCTGACCATCGACGAAGCACACTGCATTTCGGAGTGGGGACACGATTTCAGACCCCAGTACCGGCAACTCATCGAGGTGCGGAGACGGTTCAGCGATGCTGTCTGCATTGCTCTGACAGCAACCGCCACGCCAAGAGTCAGGCAGGATATCAAGGACAGTCTCGGCTTTGACGCGGCAAGCGAGTTTACGGCCAGTTTTGATCGTGGGAACTTGTTTTTGCGCATCATTCCGAAGCATGATCCGGTTACCCAGGTAGTTGAGTTTCTACAGGAATATTCCGATAAGTCCGGTATCATCTACTGTTTCTCACGCCGTCAGGTGGAAGAGCTTACAGAGGATCTCACAGCGCGTGGGTTTTCGGTAAGACCCTATCATGCGGGCCTCTCGGACCTCGACCGCAAGCAGAACCAGGAACTGTTTATCCGCGACGATGTGCAGATCATCGTTGCCACTATCGCCTTTGGAATGGGAATCAACAAACCGAATGTGCGTTTCGTGGTTCATTTTGATCTGCCGAAAAATATTGAAGGCTACTACCAGGAAATTGGTCGCGCCGGTCGGGATGGCCTTCGCTCTGAATGTCTCCTTCTGTTCAGCTATGGCGACATTCAGAAAATCCGCTATTTCATCAACCAAAAGGAAGACACTGAACGCCGGATCGCAAACATTCACCTAAACGCCCTGCTGCAGCTTGCTGAGTGTGACGATTGCAGGCGTATTCCGCTTCTCAAGTACTTCGGGGAAAGCTATACTAAAGAAAATTGCGGTATGTGCGACAACTGTCTGGCGGGAGAGAGAGAACTGGCGGATATTACTGTCCCGGCTCAGATGTTTCTTTCCTGTGTTAAGCGCACCGGGCAACTTTTTGGCGGCAATCACATCGCTGATGTCTTGCGCGGCTCAGAAAACCAGAAAGTCTTTAGTTTCAATCATGAGAAGCTCTCAACGTACGGCATCGGCAAGGACTACTCGAAAAAGCAGTGGCTGCACCTCGGACGGCAATTTGTGCAAAAAGAGTTGCTGCAGCAAGACCCACAGCACGGCAGCCTGAAACTGACCGAAAAAGCTTATCTTGTTTTAAAGGGTAACCAAAAGGTGTTGGGAAAAGTTGAACAGGAAAAGCCTAAACTTGTTAAGCATGCAAAGGAGACCGAGTATGACCAAGAGCTGTTCGATCTTCTCAGGAAAAGGCGCAAGGAACTTGCCGACCGCGACAACGTACCGCCTTATGTTGTGTTTTCCGACCGGACATTGATTGAGATGGCAATCCATTTCCCACAGTCAAAGGAGAGCCTGCTGAGCATTTACGGCGTCGGCCAGAAGAAGCTGCAAACATACGGCCTGCGCTTATTGAGCGACATCACTGGCTACTGCCTACGTAAGGGGATCGATGAACGAGCCGATTTCAGCAGGCCGGTCGTTCGGCGCCGTACCACATCCATGGCCATAAAGCCACGGCACGTCGTTATTGGTGAGGCATTCAATGCCGGGCAATCCATTGCTGAGTTGATAAAAGCCAAAAGGATCAAGCAGAGCACGGTTCTCAATCATTTGCACAAATATTTCATGGAAGGAAACGCGATACGGCAAAAAAGAGCAACTGAAATACTGAGCTTGTGCAAAATTTCTACTGAACAGCAGAAGCAAGTCATATCTTGCTTTGAGAAAATAGGTTGCGAGTATCTCAAACCGGTTTACGACTCATGCGACGAAGATGTCAGTTATGATGAATTGCAAATTGTTCGGTTTTATTATCTTTGCGAATTTGGCGTTTCGAACCCATGACCGGATTGGTTACATAAAAAGTTTGGCTGTATACAGCAGGCGGATTCCCGTATTAGATCATAGTTGACGAAGCAATCTCAAATAAAATTAAACCAAACGTACTGATTCTATCGAAGTACGTGTTTTGCTATACTACAAAATACAGTAAGCCCTTAGACAGACTCAAGACGTCAATCAATGAGATAGCCTCGATCTTTGGCTCTTTATATAAACAAAGAACAGATAATTTAAGATATTTTATTAATCAATATGAATACTTTTTAATAAAGAAACTGTTTTTTTTACTAAGAAAATAAATTTCTTGAAATGTTCCCATATTGGGAATATAATATCTCATGAGAATTATCTCCATAAAAAAGTTAAAAGTATTTTGGAGTGATTCCAGATTTAAAGATTCTGAGCAGTCATTAAGAGCATGGTATGCTGAAGCAAAAAACGCTAAGTGGAGTAATCCTGACGATATAAAGAAACAATACAGAAATGCCAGTATAATCTCTAACAACAGGGTTGTTTTCAATATTAAAGGTAATGAATACAGACTGGTAGTTTCCTTAAGATATGAATTTAAGATTGTTTATATAAGATTTATTGGTACTCATAAGCAGTATGATAAAATTAATGCCGAGGAAATTTAGATGAATATAAAACCTATAAAAACAAAAAATAAATATAAATTAGCTCTAGCAAGAATAGATGAACTCTGGGGTTCAAATCTGGATACTCCTGAAGGAGATGAGCTTGATATATTAATAATATTGGTTGAAGCTTATGAACAGAATCATTATGAAATACTTCCTCCCGATCCTATTGAAGCAATTAAGTTCAGAATGGAGCAAATGGGCTTAAAGAATATAGATCTAGTCCCTATATTTGGAGGCAGAAACAGAGTTAGTGAGGTATTAAATAAAAAAAGAAATCTTACTGTTAAAATGATAAAGGCTTTGAATAAGGAACTAAAAATCCCCGCAGAATCTTTGATCTCCTAACTCTTCGGTTATTTATAAAGAAAATAAAGTAATCTTTTGAGATAGCCGCTCTTGCACTCGCTATGACAAACAATGCGTCATTGCGATTAATACTTCGATAAAACTCAGTACAAGCTCCATGACGAAGCAATCTCAAGTAAAATATTTTAAACCAAACGTACTGAGTCTATCTAATAAATAGTGAACAGATACTATTTGTTGCACTTAATGCTATTATCCATATTTAAATCTTAATGGAATTATTAGTGCTGGATTTAAATAATTATTTGAAATATAATATATACTGTATGAAAAATTATGAACCTGCATTGAGCAAAGAAACTCTAAAAACAGTAGATAATAAAATAAAACAATCAAAGAAGAAACGTTCCAAAAGTTTGCTCGGTAACAGATTAGAAAATCTTTCTATAAATAGTGTCTGTCCCTATTTAACCCTATTTAACCTATTTAACCCCATCTCGATTGCCCTTTCAATATCCACTATAGCTGCCTCATACTTACCTAATTTTGTTAGAACCTGACCTCTTCCTACAAAAAAAGTTTTTTCTTCATTAAATATTTCCATACCCCCTTCATAAACCTCAAGTGCCCTTTCATATAAACCTAAACGCTCAAGAGCCTCAGCAAATGTGCTCCAGGTGTAAGGTTTCTTTGGTTTCTTTTCCAAAACCTTTCGGACATATTCATCAACCATATCGGATTTCCCCGATTTGCTTAAAGTGTTTACCATCAATCCCCAAATTTTGGGATGATCTGGATCGAGGTCAATTGATTTGTCAAAAGCAGTTAATGCCATATGGTATTTTTCCAACTCCAATAAAGAGCGTCCGAGGTTGTACCAAAGAGCCGCGTTTGAAGAATTCTGATCGAGCGCTCTTGAGAAGATATCTTTGATTTTTTTATTATTGGCTGTTTTACCAAATGCATCTACCAATAAAGCCCATGCCTTTGGATGGTTAGGTTCTTTCTCAATTGTCTGCATCAAAGCTGATACCGATTCACCGTGATGTTCAATTTTATATAAATACTTACCCATGTCATACCAGACAGAAGAATATTTTACATTTATATCCTGCATACGATTTAAATTGTCTGAAATATCTTCTTCTTTGCCTAATTGTTTCAATGTAGTTGCCTTTGCTGTCCATGCATAGTGATGATGTGGGTTAAGCTCTGTAGCCTTTTCAAACGACACCAAGGCCGCCTCGTATTCTTTGGAGTAAAATTTACTCCGTCCCAAGCTGAATTGTCTATCTGCCCCTTGGGTTTTTAATGATGCAGAACACCAGGTACATACTTCCTTATCGCAGCTCACGTGACACTTACACTCAGGACATTCTATATAATCGTTCATGATATATATGTTATAGTATCAAAAACAAGCGATAATGACAGACGGTTAAAAAAATAAAGTTTATTTTTAAGCGTAGTTTTATAGCTATACCAAACTAGATTTTATCATGCTTATTTATATTTAAATTCAAAAATATTAGAGTTGTATTAGGTATTTATTATTTTTTAAATGAAATTATTAAAAGTATGCATCAGCATAAGAATGAATGTTAGCCCTTCAAAAAGGAAACGATATGAAACGATTGATTAAACACTTTCTAGAAAAAGTACCATATATTCGGAATCTTCATCAGATGATAAAGAAACAAGGAGTATTTCTTGCGGGCCATTATCATTCTCCAATACCCGACAGAGACGATGTACTCAAATATGTCGAATCAAGAAAGCCGCTAAATCTGGAACTCCCAGACGTTAAGCTTAACAAGGAGA
>SMWS01000048.1 GCA_004356685.1 Deltaproteobacteria bacterium | reverse complement strand
GGAGCTGCTTTACTGATCGAAGATGAGAAACTTGATTGTAAGAATCTTTCTTTGGCAATCAAAGGATTGTTAGATCACAGCAAATTAAAAAATATGGCAGAAAAGGCAAAGGACTTAGGTAAGCCTGAGGCTTCAAAACTTATAGTAGAAAACATGTATGAGTTGTTAAATATTAAACTATGTATGGACGTATAAAAAAAATACATTTTGTAGGGATTGGCGGTATAGGAATGAGCGGAATTGCTGAGGTTATGATAAATATGGGATACACGGTATCAGGGTCAGATTTAAGATCGTCAAAAGTCATTAAAAGGTTAAATGACCTGGGTGCCGATATATCAATCGGTCATAAAAGGGGCAATGCAAGAGACAAAGATGTGGTTGTATATTCATCTATTATAACCAGCAAAAACCCTGAAATTACTGAGGCAGGTAAACTGGGAATACCCGTGATTCCAAGGGCTGAGATGTTGGCCGAGCTGATGAGGCTTAAATACGGAATAGCAGTTGCCGGCAGTCACGGAAAGACGACTACGACTTCTCTTATTTCCTCAGTACTTGATTATGGGGGTTTTGATCCGACTGTTGTTGTAGGCGGGCGGATTCAGTCTCTGGGAACAAATGCATATCTTGGAAAAGGTGACTTTATGGTTGTTGAGGCCGATGAAAGCGACGGATCATTTTTAAGGCTATCACCTGTAATAGCTGTAGTAACAAACATCGATGACGAGCATATGGATTACTATAAAAATAAGCAGGAACTCGACTGTGCTTTCTCTGAATTTATTAATAAAATTCCGTTTTACGGGCTATGTGTAGTGTGTGGAGACAATAAAAGAGCTCTGGCATTGCTCGATTCATATGACAAGAGGTATGTTACCTATGGTTTATCGAAAGGCTCGGATTATATCGCCAAAGATATTGAATTTAATTATCTCGAAACATCCTACAAACTTTACAGAAGAGATAAGCTAGAGGGACAGGTGCGAATTCAGCTTCCGGGAAGTCACAATGCGCTAAATTCTCTTGTTGCCTTTGCAATAGGTTTTGAACTTGGGATTTCATTTGAAGACATAAAAAAAGGTTTAGAAAAATTCAGTGGTATAGAAAGAAGAATTCAGGTTAAGGGTATTGTGAACGGAATAACTGTTGTCGATGATTACGGACATCATCCAAAAGAAATTGATGTTACCCTGAAAGCTGTAAAAAATTCTTTTTCTCCAAGGAAACTAAAAGTTATTTTTCAGCCTCACAGGTATTCAAGAACTAAGAACTTGTTTGCAGAATTTATAGAGGTTTTTAAAAATGTAAGCCCTCTCTATTTATCTGAAGTGTATGCCGCTGGCGAAAAAAAGATTGAAAATGTTGGCTCTCAGTTCCTGGCGGCTGCAATAAAGAAAGCAGGTAACAAAGAGGTTTATTTCTTTGATGATAATAAAAAACTGATAAATGAAATAATCAGCTCGGCTAAGCCAGGTGATGTGGTTATTACGCTTGGCGCCGGAAATATTTGGTCTGTAGGTGAAAAGATAGTACAGGAGCTTAAAAAAAGTTGATAAAAAGCGGATTGGATAAACTCAGAATTGAATATGTATCGGACTTTCCGATGAGCAGGTTTACCTGGCTCAGGGTAGGCGGTAACGCAAACTATGCGATCTATCCATCCAGTATTCAGCAGCTTACTAACCTTATAAGTTTTCTGTCCAAAATGGGTTATCCCTGGATAGTCCTGGGCGAAGGTTCTAACACTATAATACTGGACGAAGGGATTGAAAAGGCTGTGATTATTACAAAGAAAATGAAAGCAATTGAGATAAAAGACTCTGGAGAAATAGTTGCCGAGGCAGGGGCTAATATGGGAACTATTATGAACCGGAGTGTAAGAAAAGGGTTTGCGGGTTTCGAATTTGCTGCCGGCATTCCAGGAACTATAGGCGGCGGGGTTTTTATGAACGCAGGTGCAAACGACTCTGAGGTAAAAGATGTTATTAAAAAAGTATGGTTGTTTATAGACGGTAAAGAAGAGGTGGTCAGCAGACGGGAATTAAATTTTGAGTATAGAAAGAGTAATCTGGCTGAGGGTGCGGTTGTAATGAAAGTTCTTATCAAATTAGATCGGGGTGACAGAAAGCTCAGTGAGAAGAAGGTGAAGGATTACCTGGACAAAAGAAACAAGACGCAGCCTATTAAGATGTCTAATACTGGTTCTATCTTTAAAAACCCCGACAGCATAGCCGCCGGCAAGTTAATAGAAGAGCTTGGTCTTAAGGGTTATGAAATCGGAGGAGCGCAGATATCAGAGCTGCACGGCAATTTCATAGTAAACAGAGGGTCTGCAAAAGCCTCCGAAGTACTGAAACTAATTGATGTTGCAAAAGAAAATGCTTATAAATTGAGAGGAATAATACTGGAACCAGAGGTAAGAATTTTAGGATAAAATTATGCTAAATCAAAGCCTTATAAACTACCTGTATGGCTTGCTTGCAGGTTCAATCATACTGATGAGTTTTATTTTGGTTTTCACATTAAACCTTCATGGATATCTGACCATCCAGTATATAAAAATCGAGGGTAATTATAGGGTGTCGGGCAGTGAAATATTAAAAAGGACAAACCTCACAAAAGGAGAAAGCTCGCTTCTCTTTTTTGACAGTGATTTAGAAAGAAAGATAGAAAAAAGCCCCTGGATTATGGATGCAAATATTACTAAGATTCTCCCAAATTCGGTATCTATCGAAGTAAAGGAAGCTGAAATATTTTGTCTGATTAAACAAGGTGAAAAGAGCTTAAAATATATAACTGATTCAGGTATAATTCTTGACGATGCTAATATAGATTTTGGACTTGATTTTCCCGTCATTATAAGTGAAAATATATTAGAACCGGAACTATTAGAATATGCTCTCTCTATACTTAAGATTTCAAAATATGATTCAGTTCTGAATTTTGAACATATATCTGAACTTAATGTTAGTTCTATATACGGAATTACAGTAGTTACTACAGAGGGAGTAAATGTATTCTTTGGATTAAGAGAAAATCTGCAGGAAAGGTGGAACAGACTTAAAAGAACCTTCCTTTTTTCTCAAAACTCAAATATTAAGCAAGAGTATATTGATTTAAGCCTAAAAGATAAGGTCGTGGTCAAATATGATCTTTAATGGGAATTTTGTAGGTGGTGATGATGAGTAAAGATGCAAATTTAATTGTTGCTCTTGATATTGGCACTACGAAAGTTTGTGCGATAGTTGCAGAGATTAAATCGCCGGACGAAATAAATGTGCTTGGTGTCGGGACTCATCCGTCCAATGGTTTGAAAAAAGGTGTTGTAGTTAATATTGATAAAACCATAGAGTCAATTAAGAGCGCAGTAGCCCAGGCCGAAGATATGTCTGGTTGTGAAATAAGAAGTGTTTATGTTGGCGTTGCCGGAGGGCATGTGCAGGGCATGAGTGGGCATGGGATGATAACCCTGAAAAGCAAGGAAGTTACAGCGCCAGATGTAGAAAGGGCAATAGAATCGGCGAGCGCGGTTATGATCCCCTCAGACAGGGAAGTACTCCATGTTATTCCGCAGGAATATATAGTTGACGGCCAGTCCGGCATAAAAGACCCGGTTGGTATTTATGGAATGAAATTAGAAACTAAAGTACACATTGTTACAGGACAGATAACTGCTGCTCAAAACCTGGTCAAATGTGTTCATAGTGCCGGGATGGATGTGTCTGATATAGTACTTGAGCAGATCGCATCCAGTGAAGCGGTACTTAGCAATGATGAAAAGGAAATTGGCGTTGTGCTTATCGATTGCGGTGGAGGAACCTGTGATGTTGCAATTTTTTATGGCGGAACAATAAGATGTACAGAAAACATCCCTCTTGGCGGTGACCACATAGATAGAGACATATCGCTTGGCCTTTCCACTCCTCTTTCTGAAGCAAGAAAGATTAAAGAAAAATATGGATCGGCATACGCAGAAAATGTTCCAAGTGATGAAATTATTCAGATTGAAAGTGTCGGAGGAAGACCTCCAAGAAAGATTATCAGAAAAGATTTAGCAATGATAATAGAGCCCAGAATGGAAGAAATATTTAGTATGGTAAGAAAGGCTATTAACAGGTCTGGCTATAAAGACTTGATACCTGCAGGCGCGGTAATTACTGGAGGATCAATAAATATTGACGGCAGCCAAGAAATTGCAGAAAAAGTACTGGGTGTACCCGTAAGGATTGGACAGCCCAACAGTGTCGGTGGACTGTCTGACCATACTTCAAATCCGCTTTATGCAACCGGAGTAGGGTTGCTTTTATATGGTGTTAAGTCCGGTGGTGAAAAAATGATAAAAATTAAAGATGAAAATGTAATGAAAAAAGTAATAGAAAGTATGAAGAACTGGTTTAAAGAGTTCTTTTAAAAAAAACATATTTTTCAATAAGGGGGAAAATTATGGCAACATTTGCAATTGAAGAGTCAGTTATTGACCAAAGTGCAAGGATTAAAGTGATCGGAGCCGGTGGAGCCGGCGGGAATGCTATTAACACTATGATAGACAGAGGTCTTGGAGGTGTTGATTTTATTGCAGCAAACACCGATATTCAGGATTTAAGAAAATCCAAGGCTGCTAGCAAAATTCAGCTTGGAACAAGAACAGCTAAAGGATTGGGGTCAGGTGGAAGTCCTGAGATAGGCAGGGAAGCCGCCATAGAAGATCAGGCCAAGATAGAAGAGTGTTTAGAAGGGGCTGATATGGTTTTTATAACTGCAGGCATGGGCGGAGGAACCGGTACCGGAGCTAGCCCTATTATTGCTCAGACTTCAAGAAAAATGGGTATTTTAACAGTAGGTGTTGTTACAAGACCGTTTGGTTTTGAGGGGCCTAAAAGAAATAAACAAGCACAACAAGGAATTGACAGTCTGGAAGACGAAGTTGATACGCTGATAGTGATACCAAATGACAGATTGGCAACTGTTCAAAAAATTAGTATTATTGAGGCTTTTAAGCGTGCAGATGAGGTGCTTTATCAGGCGGTAAGAGGTATTTCTGATATCATTACCGGTACCGGATATATTAATGTTGATTTCGCCGATGTAAAAAGTGTGATGGGTGAGCAGGGCGGAAAAGCTCTTATGGGTACAGGATATGCCGAGGGGCCAAACAGAGGAATAGAGGCTGCAGATGCTGCTATCACAAGCCCGCTTCTTGAAGATATCTCAATTGACGGAGCACAGGGGATTTTGCTTAATGTTACCGCTGGTCCTGATTTTGGAATAGAGGAGCTTAACGAAGCCTGTTCTTACGTAAGAGATAGAGCACATCAGGATGTGAATTTAATATTTGGTTTGATTTTTGATGAGTCAATGAACGATGCTGTGAGAATGACTGTTATAGCTACTGGTATAAACACCGAGAAATCGGAACAACAAAGTGATAATATTGTGACACAGCTGCCAACTGCTGTAGCAAATGATTCAAATGGTATTAGTGATGAATTTGAAATTCCTGCTTTTATAAGGAAGAGAAACATAGGCGAAAGAATTTAAAATGTTAAAATAAATATTTTATCAACAATCAAATGATTATTGTTGATCCATAATTTCCCCCAATTATATAAGGCTGGATTTGTGATTAAATCCAGCCTTATTCGTTCCTGACTTTTAGATTTACTTCTTTGAATTAATCCTTAAAGGTTAATGATTAATTATCCAGAAGTGTTCTGCCCCCTGTTAAATATAGGAGAGAATAAAAGGGTAACCTCTCCTTAAAATCATAAAATCCTTTAAACCAACGTCCCCTTAAAATATTATGAGTAGATTGCCTGTAGAATTCTTCAAGGTTATTCATTAACTTTAGTAAGTGTTTATATCCTCTCGTAAGTCGTGATATTTACAGAAAAGGACTTCATCTAAATACTTCTCTAATAAATTGATTCTTTAAAAGTTCTTAAAGAAAATTAATATAGCTAATATTATTAGTCTTATAATTCTAAGATAATTGTTACCAAACAGATTTCTGTTAATATTGCGTATTTAATTCTTTGTAATGAAAAGATTTAATACAGATAAGTATATGTTCGTTTATCGAATCAACCATAGATTTTAAATGAAATGATAGTATTTACTGAGATAGGACAGCTGCTTAAAATAGTATTGGACCAATTTTTATCAAATTTTTTCAGTGAAGCTATAACACTGACTATACTAAGTATAGTCCTGGTAATTATTCTTATAGTCCGCTCGGAATTGTCTAATTATTTTGAAGCTAAGAAACAAGGTAGCAAATCAAATACATTTTTTAATCTATTAATCGAAATATGATTTCCCTTATTTTATTTTGGTTTATTAAACTTTATCTCAGGTTATTTTGAGAATGTGCGAGTCAGCTTTCTTATATTT
>SMWS01000047.1 GCA_004356685.1 Deltaproteobacteria bacterium | reverse complement strand
GACACAAGACTTGTCTTTAACATCTATGCATGGTTCTGCTATAATATATGCCATCTATAAACCTCCTAGCTAATGTTAAATAATATACTGCAGATGGGTCTCAATTCAAGACAAGCTTTATTAAACAGGTTCAGTTTGCATCTTCAGGTGGTGTCTCACCCGAATCTTCTTCAGATTTTATAGTTTCTTCTGGCTTAGCTGCGTCCTCTGAAGTGGCTGGATTATCTATACTACCTGTTGTTGGATTTATAGCAGCATCTTCATTAGTAACAACTTCGGCTGGTTCAAACTCGGCTGTCGGAGCTATTTCACCTTGTAGAACAGACGAAGAACTACCCCTTATTGCAAAATAACCAAGACTGAGAGATGTAGAAAAAAATACTACTGCAAGTACTCTGGTTAGTTTTGACAAAAACGGAACAGCCCCGCTGGATCCGAATACAGATTCAGACGACCCTCCGCCAAACATAGAACCCAAATCTCCGCTTTTTCCAGGTTGTAGCAAAACTGCAAGAATTAATATTATACTTACAATTATATGCAAAAACTTTATAAGTGATTCAACAATTTCCAATTCTCTAGACTCCTGATGATTTTATAATTTCTAAAAAAGATTTCTTATCTAAACTTGCTCCGCCTACAAGCACCCCATCTATATTGGACTGCGATATTAAACTATCTATATTATCTGAATTTACGCTTCCGCCATACAGTACTCGAATTTTTGATATATGACAATTAAATCTTTCACTGATAAATTTCTTGATACTGCCGTGTACTGAACTTGCCTGCTCGGGCTCTGCAGTTATTCCTGTCCCAATTGCCCAGACAGGTTCGTAGGCAAATATTATATTATCAAACAACTTGTTATTTACTCCGTTTAGTCCAATCTCAACCTGCTTTTTTATGACATTTAGGGTTTTACCCTGATTTTTTTCTTCTATTCTTTCTCCTATGCAAAAAACTACTTTAAGACCTTTTTTAAGAGAAAACACGATTTTGTCGTTTATCATCGAATTTGTTTCGCCCAAGGCGTATCTCCTTTCGGAATGACCAATTATTACCCAGCTACAACCCAAATCCAGCAGCATATCTGCCGAGATCTCTCCGGTATATGCCCCCGACTCCTCCCAGAATACATTTTGGGCACAGAGCTCAATTCCAGAGTTTTCAATTATCTCACCCACAGGTTCAAGACATATAAAAGTGGGAGCCAGTATCACATCTACACTTTTTAAGTCGGATACAGCAATGTTATTTACAATGTGGTTTGTAAGTTCTTTTGCTTCATCTCGCAAAAGATTCATTTTCCAATTTGCAATTATTATCCTTTTTGCCATTTCAACTCTGAAGTAACTGTAGTGCAGGTAAATGCTCTGTTTTCAAATAAGCGTATGCAGATTCAATATTATATAATATTTGCAATTTTTCATTATCCCGCATTAAATTTTTAGTAAAAAAACCAAAATCTGTAAGCACAACTACCTGGCCATCTGAATTAATTAGCGAATTATATATAGGCTTAGACTCTAAACTACCCGATTTTTCATCATCATAACCTGTCTGACCGTCCCAAAGAATCATTTTTGCATCATCAATAATTTTAGAATATATATCTAGAGTTAATTCACCCACTGAGGTTATCTTGAATTCTTCTTTCAGATTTGACCTGTCGACAGTACTGAGCGTCTTTGAATTCTCTGTCTTATAGGAAATCTTGAAATCTTCAGGCAGTGCAATCTTCTTATTTCTAGCAATGAGTGAATTATAGAGTTTATTAATCCTGTATATCGAGGCCTTATCATAATCGTCTTTAGCTATTTCATAACCAATTGATTTTAGAAGTGTGTTAGCAAAAAAACCATCTAATATGAGAATATCAATTGTGTCAGTCATTTTTTCTAAAAGCTCTATCTTTGAATAAATATCTCCGCCGCTAAAATAAACCACAAATGGGTTATTTGAACCTTCTTTCAAATCGTCTAATAATTGCATCTCTTTACTAAATGAGCACCCCACGCATCTTTCTTTCATATAATCTAATACCCCGAGATTTGAGGAAAGAGACTTTGTTAACAGACCGAATGATTCACTGACATAAACATCTATATTCTCAGATAGTTTTCTGGAAAAACTGGGCTCATTATTAACCTCGCCTTCATAGAACATCAGATTTTCTAAAAGCATTATCTCACCGCAGTTCATATCCTGCTTTATTTTTTTAACTGCATCTCCAATACAGTTTTCAGGAAAATATATATTTGTGTTTAGTTTTTCACTCAGGATATCCCCTACGCACCTAAGTGAATGTTTAGAAGAGTATTTATAATCTTTAACAGTCCTGTGAGATGCAATAACAACCTTGCTTCCCTGCTCTAAAGCGTATTTTAGAGTAGGAAGTGAATAATCAATCTTAAGGTTAATATCTACAGATCCTGAATTTATATCAAAATCATAATCTGTTCTTATAAATAAGATTTTCTCACTTATTTCTATTTCTTCAATTGACTTAATATTCATTTATATATCTATATATTCATGAAATGTATTTTTTCAATCTTGCAATTCCTTCTTTAATATTTTCTACCGAATTTGCATATGAAAACCTAAGATAACCCTCCCCACCTGATCCAAAATCAATACCAGGGGTTAAAGCCACATGTGATTTTTCCAAAATATCAAAAGCCAGTTCATATGAATTGGTATTAATTTTTTTAGTATTAATAAAAACATAGAAAGCTCCATCGGGAACTTTTTTTATATCAAACCCTAAATCCCTAAGGCCTGTAACCATAATATCCCTTCTTTTTTTATACTTGCCTACAATATTTTTAATTTTATTGTCGCTTAGCCTGAGCGCTTCGATCCCTGAACTTTGCACAAAAGAATTTGCAGATATAAACAGGTTTTGCTGTAATTTTTGAATAGGTCTTACGTAGGGGTCTGGAACAATCATATATCCGAGTCTCCATCCAGTCATAGAATAAAGTTTTGAAAACCCGCTTACAACAATTGCGCTTTCTGTAAATTCCAATATCGATTGTTCTTTTCCTTCATATACCAAACCATGATAAATCTCATCAGAGATTATAGGTATTCTAAGCTCAGCAAGTTGTTCCATCACATCATTATTTACAAGCATGCCTGTTGGGTTTGAAGGAGAATTAATAAGTATTGCCTTTGTTTTTTTTGAAATCAGTTTTTTAAGCCTTGATACATCAATCTGAAAATCTTCTTGTTCGTAAATTCTTACAAACTTGGCAACCCCTCCCGCAATTTTTATTATCTGAGGATAACAAGCATAATGAGGGTCAGTGAGAATAATCTCGTCCCCTGGGTCTAATATGGAAGCGAAACATAAAAATAGTGCAGGAGAACTGCCTGTTGTTATTATCACATTTTGAGGGCAGACACTTAGATTATATTTTTTTTTGTAGAATAAACTCAGCTCTTCTCTTAGTTCTGCAACACCCAAACTGTGAGTATATTTGGTATCTCCTGATTTGATTGAAGAAACTGCTTTTTTGCAAATTTGGCTGTCTGTATTATGATCGGGTTCTCCAATTTCAAGATGTACAATATTAATACCTTTGCGCTCGAGCTGCTGCGCGCGTTCCAAAACTTCCATAACATAAAATGGAGATATTGATTTAGCCAGTTTAGAAATCATAAGAAATTGTAATTCTATTAAATAGACCTTCTTTGTCTAGAAAAAATTATTAATAAAAAAATTAAGTTATTGAAATAAATATAACCTCTGGGTATATTGACTTTTTCAATTAATAAGGATAACTAAAAAATGGCTCAAATATGTTCAGTTTGTGGAAAGAAACCGTTATTTGGCAATAGTGTTAGCCATGCTAACAATAAAACCAGAAGACGTTGGAATTTAAATCTTAAAAGCGTAAAAGCCGTACTCGATAGCGGTGGGACTAAGAAAATAAGGGTTTGTACAAGATGTATCCGCTCAGGAAGGGTCAAAAAAGCAGCTTAATTATTTTCAGAAAACGCTTTTTTAATCTTCTTTTTAATAAGTTCTCTTTTTAACCTGCTAAGTCTATCTACAAATAATATTCCGTCCAGGTGGTCTATTTCATGCTGAAAAACGCGCGAAAGAAGCTCAGTTGCTTCTATTCTTATTTTTTTTCCATCTCTATTTAAACCTTCAACTGTGATGTTTGATTTTCTTTTTACTTCGGCTGTGAAGCCAGGGATGCTAAGACAGGCTTCCTCTCCAGATGCCTTGCCTTCTGACTGCGTAATTTCAGGGTTTATAAGCTCAATGAGATTTGTGTCGCCCTCTTCACTTTGTTCTACATCAACGACAATCACTCTTACATTTTTCCCAACCTGGGGTGCAGCAAGTCCAACTCCGGGTGCATCGTACATTGTTTGCGCCATATCTTCTAACAATCTCAGTATAGCATCATCAATCTTTTTTACTCTGGATGATTGTTTTTTCAATCTGGGATCAGGAAGGGTAAGAATCTTTAAAACAGGCATTTAGATTTATCGATTTATTATAATATTTAGATATCCTAATTAAATTAATGAGTAATATTACAAATTATCATTTATTCAATCTGGCCAACAATTCCTTACTAGCCCTAAAATGAGGAAGCTTTTTTGGAGAAACCTGGACAGTTTCTCCGGTTCTCGGATTTCTTCCATTATATGATTTATAATGCTTTGTAAAAAAACTTCCAAAACCCCTGATCTCTATTCTATCACCGGATTTCAAGACTTCTGTCATATAGTCTATTATTGTATCTAAAATGTGTTCGCACTGACTTGGCTGTAAATTAAATTCCTGAGCCAACTCTTTTTCAAGCTCAGATCTTTTCATTTTGTTTCCTCTTTGGTATATTTTAAGTAATTTCCAATGTATTTAATTTGTAAGTTGTTGTCAAGTATAATTTTCATTTAAGTAGTTAAAATCATTGAAATATTTATCTAAATGTTGTAGATTATAAAAAGTTAGTAAATAATTTAGCAAATTATTTGACAATTAAGCCCAATATAAATAATCTTTTATACTAAATAACTTGTGGAGCTGTGAATGGGAAGAATCGAAAGAATTTTAAACAAAGTAGATTCATTTAACGAAACAGGCAGATTCGAAGAGGCTATTAAAGAACTGAAAAAGGCAATCGATATTGCTCCTGAAGACCCGGATGTTTTACTTTCATTTGCGCTTACATATGACGGCATGAATGACCTTGAATCATCTATGTCGTACTTTCATAAGGCAATAGAGATATGTCCTGAAGATGCTTACCTTTGGACACAATACGGAATTACCCTTTCGAGAAATAATAAATACCACCATGCAATTAAGGTATTCCAAAATGCTCTCATGCTAGACCCTACATATACTATTTCCAAATGGAATTTAGGGCTTACTTATAGATCAATTGGTCACTTCGAAGAAGCAGTTAACGAGTTTACCGAGTGTTTGGATATAGAACCAAATTCTGAATATTTTAAAGACGAAATTCATTATCAGCTCGGTCTTTGTTATTTTGATATGGGATGGACCTCAGAGGCAATCTCAGAATTCAGAAAACACACTGATATTTCTCCAGATGATGTATTTTCTCATCTATCTATTGGCAATTGCTACTTTGATTTAGGTTGGATCGACGAATCAGTAGACAGATTCCAGTTTATTATTGATAAAAATCCTGCCTTTATTCCAGCCTACAATTCTCTTGCGATATCTTATGCAGAAAAGGGTTGGTATGACGAAGCCTTAGAAACACTAAGAGGCGCTTTAGAGATAGATCCAAACGATGAATCAGTAAAAGAAAATATCGACTACATACAGGGTCTTAAAGATAGTGAAGACGGACTAAAAACTATTATCATGTATCTCCTTCTTAAAAACAAGCTCAGAACAGATTCCTTTTCAGAAACAAACTAATCATATCTATCTTGATGTTATTGTCACCAAGTTGTCCCCGTAGCTCAGCAGGATAGAGCGCAGGATTCCTAATCCTATCAAGTACTCATTGTATACAAATCCATACTACACCTAACTAATTGAGATTACAGAATTATTTGCAATTCTATAAGCTTATCCAAAACACTACAAATGGGTCTAAAATCATACTATATGGACACCTATATGGACACCAATGATTTTTATTTATAACCTTTGAGTTATAATTTACAACATTAAATTGATAATATTTAGATTATGAATAATAACTCAGACCCAGTTTCTCCAGAATTAAGAAAGGTTGAAGAATCTATTGACAATTTCTATAAGAAAAATGGATTAACTAAAGTTCAATTTGGTACCGCAGTTTTTAATTTTTTAGCATATTGCGAACAGGAAATACTAAAAGATATTCCATCTCTTGCCACTTCCCTTCAACTTGAAGGAGCCAAAATTTCAGAGTTAATCAATAGTATTAATTATCCTATTCAATGGTTATTAAATACTTGTAAACCCGGAGGCAGTGCCTTATACACAGACAAATTATATAGAAATTCATCTTCTATGCTAAGTCTGGGGGAAAGTTATATTCCATTTGTATGT
>SMWS01000046.1 GCA_004356685.1 Deltaproteobacteria bacterium | reverse complement strand
TCTGAGTACTTCCCATCGCCCTTCCTACTTTTATTTTATGACCTTTGTTTTTTAGTATATTTATAGTATCTGTACTAAAACCCTTTTCTAATCTTAATATATCCGGAAGCCACTGATGATGAAATCGGGGGGATGAGCTCGCAGTCGCTATATTCATATTATGATCGATAACATTTGAAATAATCTGTAGTACTGTTGTAATAATTCTACTGCCTCCCGGGCTTCCAGTAGCTAAAAAGGGTTTCCCATCTTTTAGAATAATAGTAGGAGTCATAGAGCTCAACATCCTCTTTTCAGGTTCAATAGCATTGTATTGCCCGCCAATTAATCCATAAGCATTCGGTACGCCGGTTTTTGCAGAAAAATCGTCCATTTCGTTATTGAGCAGGATGCCGGTTCCTTTAGCAATGATTTTAGATCCGTAGCTAAAATTAATTGTATAGGTGTTTGAAACAACATTTCCAAATCTATCCATAACTGTGAAATGGGTAGTATCATTACCACCGCTGTTATATGGATTTCCAGGCTTTATGGTTGAGCTTGGAGTAGTTTTTTGCAGATCAATATTTTTACTAAGTGATTTTGCATATTTTTTTGAAGTTAACTGTTTTATCGGAACCGATACAAAATCTGAATCACCAAGGAATTTTGATCTGTCTGCATAAGCGAGTTTCATTGCCTCTGCCATTATATGAATAGTTTTAGAATTATTATGACCTAGCTCACTTATAGGATAGCGTTCCAAAATATTTAACATTTGTATTAGATGAATACCCCCTGAGCTTGGAGGAGGCATTGAGTAAATTTCATAACCCCTGTATGTTCCATAAACAGGTTTTCTGATTACAGGTTTATATGAACTTAGGTCATCAATGGTAATTAATCCTCCATTTTCCTTCATGTCGAAGGCAATCTTTTTAGCTATATTTCCTTTATAAAAAGCATCTTTCCCATATTTACTAATCTGTTTTAAGCTCCAGGCTAAATCTTTTTGTATTATTTTTTCGCCGATTTCATATGACTCTCCGTTTTCTTTAAAGAAAGTATGATAGGCATCAGGAGAATTTTTCATTCTGTCTTTTACTGACAGTAAGGAATTTTTGAGTTCGTAATCTACGGGTATTCCATCTTTTGCGTATTTTATGGCTGGTTTTAATGCTTTATCGATAGAGATAGTCCCGTATTTTTGCAATGCCAGTGATAGACCTGCAACGGTTCCCGGAACGCCTACAGCTAAATAACTATGTCTGGATTTTTCTTGGTCTACATTTCCATATTCATCCAAAAACATCTCTCCGGTAGCAGTTTTTGGCGCTTTTTCTCTGTAGTCTATTGCAACAACTTCTTTTGAGTCTGCAAGATATATAAGCATGAAACCGCCGCCGCCAATGCTTCCTGCTCTTGGATAAGTAGCTGCCAGCGTAAAACCAACTGTTACAGCAGCATCAATTGCATTTCCTCCATCTCTCAAAACCTTTAACCCAGCTTCCGTTGCTAACTTGTTATCTGATGCAACCATGCCGCTTTGAGCAATTACAGGCTGGAATATTTCGTTTGAGCTGATTATGGGTTCAGATATAGAATCATTACAATAAAAAGCAAGAAAAATTGCTAAGAACAATCTTATAGGTAATGATTTTAGCATTAATTTTATTAGAATCATTATTATTTCCCTATTATTTCCCTTAAAAATTTAAGAGTGCTTTTATTTGAAGATTTAGAGTTCGTAAACTCATTTATAATAATTTTAAAGCAATAAGACTTCTCAAAACCCTTTTGTGTTATAGATAATTTGTTACTAGCTGTAAATTCAACTGACATACTTTCATTATTCATATTAAAATTACCTTTATTTATACATTTATCATAAAGTTATCAAAAAATGCTTAGGTTTTCTTTACAACGGTTCTATAAAAATAGGAAATTGATATTTACAAATTTATTATTATGCGTAACATACACTACTATAATACTGTAAGTGTAGGTAATTTCTATGAAAGCTAATAAGTTTATTTTGAGAGGAAGAGAAACTCACATATCAAAAAAAGAAATTGAACATGCAGCTATGAGAAATATAGCTGGCAGAGGTAAAAGTTATTATGCCTTGGTTGGGGAGAGGAAAATACCTGTAAAAAATCTTATATATGAAGTTTTACAAGAAAAGGGATATGACTTTACCCTTCTAGATTTTACAACCCAGGATGCTGTTAGAATACTTAGGAAACTGGGTGTTGAAATAGTCGAAAAAGTAAAAATGGGTACTGCTAATAATCTGTTGAAATTTGCAGGCACTATCTCTTTAGGTGGTGATGCTGTTAAGGATGAAAGGGATTTATATAAATGATACTGATTGATTCAAATATAATTATTGCGCTTTTTGATAGTAATGATGTACATCATAAAAAAGCAGTTTCTTTATTAAAGGCTATAGGAGAGCAAAGAGTTTATACTCTAAGCGTAAACCTTTTAGAAATATATTCGGTGATTGCAAGAAGATGCAGGGAAAGAAAATATGATTGTAGGACTGCCTTAGAACAATTAAGGATGCTTGAGACTAATCTGAATATTATCTGGGTTGAAAACCAAAAAACAATTCATGATGAGATTGTTGATAAAATCATAGAAACAAAGGGTAAAATAAACTATATTGATGCTATAATTTTAAAATATTGCCTCGATAATAACGCAGTACTGAAAAGCTTTGATAAAAATCTGATATCTGAATATGAAACAGTAAGGAAAAATTAAGATTATACTCAATATCCGATATAATATTTTAGGATGGAGGAATCATTAATGCCAAATAATAATAGTTATACAATAACAATTTTTATTTCAATTTCATTTTTAATATTACTTGCAGTAACTGCATGTAACCCAGGACTGGTAAATCTTGGAGAACAAATAAGAGATGATGACGGGGATGGATGGTTTACAAACGAGACTAATCAGCTTGTAATTCTGAGGCTAGAATCCGGGGTTTTCAACATAGCAGGCCAGTATAGGATCGTTATAGATGATATACGTTTTCCCTTAACACCAAGCTTGAACGGCATTATTGATGTTCAAGATTTCAGTGCAGGCAATGTGATACCTATCGGGATTGATATTTTGCAAAGGACAATAGGAACTAATTTATTAGATCATGAGAATCATGTTGTTGCATTCACGGTTCCATTAAGAATAGATAGACTGATTGGAGGTCTAGTTATAGAAACATTTTCTTCTGAAATAAATTTTAACAATCAGGATAGCACGTTTCCAGTTTTAATGGGACTTAATTCATTGAATTTTACCACTGTCTTGACCAAATTTGCTGATCCGAATCCAAATAATGCCAACGCTGATACAGATGGTGATGGAATTACAGAGTTACAGGAAGCACTTTTGTCGGAGTCTTTCAACGGTATTGGAGATCCCCGAAGTGAACAACTTGATATACTCCTAATTTTTGGAGCCACTCATCAAAGCAGCAAACTTTTACAAAAATCAAAGGAATTGTTAAAGAGCCGGTTTGCTTTTCGAAATATAAATTTACATATAGATGATGGTGAACTTAATGGCGCGGTTGGAGAAGGGGGTTTAGTTACTTTAGCTGGAGAACCAGTACCTGATGGCACTTTTTTGCCATTAGCAACTGCAAGAACAATTAGAGATCAGAATGTTCCCATTGGGATCCGAACAATGTCATATTTTTTTCTCTTGGCAAAAGATATGCCATTATTAAATGGTATTAAGGCATTTGGAATTGCTGAAAGTCCTTCTCCAGGTATTAGAGGAAATGTGGCAATAGGTTATTCTAAATTAGTTGATTTATTACCTGATATTAAAAATTATCAACCTATAAATATTATGCATGAATTTGGTCATAATCTGGGCTTATGTCACCCGCTGTCGAGTACTGCTGCATGTGTTAGTGGTGCAATTCCTATGATTGAACGTGATCCTGGAGCGACAGCAATGGGCACGCCAGCTGAGGATCCACCGATAGTGTTTATTCAAGGAGTACCTGGTGCTCCTAATCCCAATCAATTTATTAATGCGTTATCTCGTCCCCTAGACTATACTCCGGGTCAATGGACTAACCTTATGATAGGTGCGGGATTAGGTCAATAGATAATAGTCTATTACAATATTTGTGTTATGAATTTCATTATAAGGAAATTCATAATATAGAATCTTGATTTGCTAAACTTACCTCTAAATAGCGGTATCTAAAAACTGGAGGCAATACGATGTCTGAAAAGGTTAAAAAAACTGAGGAAGAGTGGCAAAAGGAACTAACTGCTGAGCAGTATAGAGTTACAAGGGAAAAAGGAACGGAAAGACCATTTACCGGAAAGTATTATGAAAATAAGGAAAAGGGTAAATATATATGTGTATGCTGTGGAAATGAGCTTTTTTCATCGGATACAAAGTTTGAGTCAGGCACCGGATGGCCAAGTTTCTGGGATCCGGCAAAGAGAGAAAATATTAAGATGGATGAAGATAACAGCCGTGGAGTGACAAGAACCGAGGTTATGTGTGATAAATGCGGCGCCCATCTGGGACATGTATTTGAAGACGGACCGAATCCTACAGGCCTTAGATATTGCATAAATTCCTGTTCACTTGATTTTAAGAAAGAAGAAAATTAGCGGTTACTCTTCTGAAAAGAGAGTTAGCACGCCTGTATAAGTAAATAAATGATTTTGTTCCATAATTGGAGCTATCTCTGAATTTCCAAAAAATCCTATTATGGGAATATTAGGAAAGTAATTTGATATGTATGCGGTGTCTATGTCTTTATTACCATAAAAATAAGACCCCCTGCCGCAGCAATTAAAATATATGCCAAATCTTATTTTGCTTTGATCTTTTATCTCAGATTTAAGATTTTGCAGCATATTCTTGAGGTCTTGCCGCGCCATATCTGGATTTCTCAGTGTTATAACAATTTCATCTCCCACTTTTATATTTTCGGAAATCCCTATCACGCCTGACTTCTCATCAACTCCAACAATATTTCTTACTAAATAATCTCTATTAGAACTGGAAATTTTATTTCCAACAGAGCGCAGTCCCACACTTACTACTCTCATTAATTCATTTGGATTTTCCATGATTTGCGATGGCACTACTTCTTTTAATACCTCAAATGCAGGTTTTCTGTCTAGCTCTGTTATTATATTTTGGTTGCAATCTGTAACTTTTAGAGGGCTACCCGCAGATATACAGCCTTGGGTAAGTCCTGTGTGTTGGTTAAAACTTCCACTTATTAGCATCCCTGTAATGCATGAACTATTAACTGACTTTCCATTATATTGAAAAGTAACATTTGATTCAGGATGTTCTGAGCAGGTAGCGCCTATTATTGGTGTGAAATTGCTTAAAGAACCCAGTGCACTAAAAAACAAGTTGTGATGAAAGTTAAAAGGATCGGGAAGTATAACAACTATTTTATTGCCGTTTTTTATTTCACCGAGTTTTCTTTTAATATTATTAGCAATTCCTACACCCATATCAGTAGAAATAGGGTTTATAAAAGTATCGGCATTCAAACTATCTGAACTTACACTAAGTACTACTATTCCCGGCTCACCCTCAATCTCTCCGTTATTAGATAAAACGCCTATAGAGCTGCAGCCTGTTATTTTTTCAGTACCCGTTATTTCAGATACTTTTTCTAATATTGTTTGATAGTTGTTTCTGTGATGAAATGTAGCAAAAATTAAAACCCAATCGGCTTTTTTGATTCCGGCATTATTTAGAGAATTTTGCGAAGCTTCTTTCACAGCTTCTGTACTATCAGTATTAGTAGAACTTCCGACCCCTGCTTTTATCATTTTTAATAAATTAAATATTAATCGAAGTTTCCCCAGGTAATAATTTTATTAGAAACTATCTTTATAACGGGCAAACCCAAATCATTTAATTTCATTTTGGAGTATTGTTCATATTTTTCACATAGCATACCAAGGGCACTTTCATATTCCTGCCCATGATCTATCAGTGAGGCACTACCCTGAATTATTACATAACTAAGCCTGTTCCAGTTGTCGTTGTATTCATCGATGACAAGCGATACAAATGGGTTTTCCATAATATTTTTAACCCTTTTGAGTTTGGTTGGCGAAATTTTTTTTGGCTTTTTATCTATTGGGGAGTATACAATTCCATTATGATATACAAAGCAAATGGGTATAACTGTAGGAATTCCATTACTATCACAAGTGGCAAAATGGGCAATTCTTTTCCTACTTATATACCTTATTATATCACTGTCTATTTGATTCATAAATCACAAAATTAATAATATATTTAAGTGTCTTGCAATATACATTTTGTACTTTATAATACCTGCTTTTGTATTTTTAATCAGGAAATATAGAGATGAAATCAACAAAGATATTTAGTGGAAATTCTAATGTGCCTCTTGTAAATGCAATATGCGATTATCTGCATATAAAGCCAGGTGAAATAGATATACATAGATTTAGCGATGGGGAAATATTTATTAATATTAAAGAGAGCGTTCGTGGTGACCATGTGTTTATAATTCAGTCAACATGCCCGCCCGTAAATGAACATATAATGGAACTGCTAATTATTATAGATGCACTTAAGAGAGCGTCTACGAGGGAAATTACTGCTGTTATACCTTATTTTGGTTATGCAAGACAGGATAGAAAAGTACAGCCCAGAGCGCCTATTAGCGCTAAACTGGTTTCTGAAATAATATTAAAAGCCGGGATAGACAGACTTGTTACTGTTGATTTACATGCAGGCCAGATTCAGGGATTTTTTGATGTCCCGGTAGATCATATATATGCTGCACCAATATTTATTGAATATATAAAAAAAAGATTTGAAGGACAAGAAATTGTTATAGTTTCACCCGATGCAGGAGGAATGGAAAGAGCAAGGGCGTATGCAAAAAGATTACACGCCGCACTGGCTATGACTGATAAAAGAAGGAGCGGTCCCAATGTTGCAGAAATCACCTACTTAATTGGTGATGTAAAAGACAAAACAGCTATAATCGTTGATGATATGGTAGACACTGCCGACACTGCAGTGAAGGCTGCCAAGGCAATACTTAATAAAGGGGCAAAGAGTGTGAGCTTGTGCTGTACGCACGGGGTTTTATCGGGCAAAGCTATTGAGAGAATAAGTAAGTCAGATTTTGAAGAGGTAATATTAACAGATACTATTCCGCCAAGAGAAGAAACTTTGAAATGTGAAAAGATTAAATTTTTAAGTATCGCAAATTTGCTTGGCGAAGCAATAAAGAGAATTACGACAGGAGAATCTATTAGTACTTTATTTAATTAATTTTTTAGGAGTTATAAAATGGCACAAAGTGTAATAAATGTTAAAAGAAGAGTAAGAATGGGGAAAAGCGGTTCAAAAGCAATCAGAAATGAAGGCAATATCCCCGCAGTTATATATGGGAAAGGTTCTGAGTCAATTTCAATAGTTGTAAATCCTACAGAGCTAAAAGAAGCATTATCAACAGACGCGGGTGAAAATACCCTGCTCGAAATGCATATTAAGGACGGGGATAAAGAGATTAAAAAACTTTCACTCCTAAGAGAAGTACAGATGGATTACATTACAAACAAATCAATCCATTTGGATTTTATGGAATTAGATATGAATAAAAGTTTTTCACTTAAGGTTCCGGTAAAAATCGTAGGAAGACCCATAGGGGTTCATGAAGAAAAGGGATTGCTTGAAGAGATATTGAGGGAAATTGAGATCGAGTGTTTACCATCAGATATTCCCAATGTATTTGAAGTAGAGGTATCAGAACTGCACATTAATGACTCTATTCATGTAAGGGATATAGAGGTTTCTGATAAAATAAATGTCTTAGATGATCCTAGCTCTACTGTAGTAACAATTCTAACTCCTAGAGTTGAGAAGGTTGTGGTGGAAGAAGGCGAAGAAGAGATTGAGGAAGTAACAGAAGAAGAAGCAGCAGAAACCACAGAGGAGAAAAAAGAGGAGTCTGCAGAATCTGAATAAACTATATATATTAACTTAGATGTTTCTTATCGCAGGCCTGGGTAATCCGGGTAAAGAATACGAAAATACCAGACATAATGTGGGTTTTTTAACGATAGATAAGATCGCTGAAGACATAGGGGTTAAAATTACCAAAAAGGGGTTTCAAGGCTTGTATAATCTTGGACAATTTGAGGAAAGTAAGATTTTGTTACTAAAACCTCAAACCTATATGAACAATAGTGGAAATGCACTGAGGGAAGCAAGAGAGTTTTATAAGATAGATACGGATAAAATTATTGTAATACACGATGAAATGGATCTGCCACTGCAAAGAATCAAGCTTAAAAAAGACGGAGGAAGCGCGGGTCATAATGGTATAAAATCTATAATTCAGAATATAGGATCTGATGATTTTGCCAGAGTAAGGGTTGGTGTGGGAAAACCCTATGACAAAAATAATGTTATAAAACATGTTTTATCGGGTTTTAGCAAAGAAGAAAGACAGCAACTGCCCGAAGTCATAGAAAGCGCAAGGGATAGTGTTTTTGCAATTATTATAAATGGTATTGAAAAAGCCATGAATGAATTTAATATAAGAGCCGAAAAAAATTTTGAAAACGATGAAGGTTAAAAAATTATTGAGTTTTTTAAGATTTCGTTATTTAAGGAGGAATAAAATATGAGTGAGTTAATAGCGTCACTTGGAATAATAGTTGCACTAGGTGTATTGGGATATGCATATTCAGTGTATAAGGGGATGAAGTCGCTCCCTGAAGGTAATGAAAAGATGAAAGAGATTGCATCTGCAATTCACGAAGGTGCAATGGTTTTTCTTAGGAGTGAATATAAAGTTATTGGATATTTTGTTGGAGTTATATTTATCTTACTTGGTTTTGGCCTTAACTGGCCCACAGCGATTGCCTATATATGTGGAGCGGGGCTTTCATGTTTAGCCGGTTTTTTTGGGATGATGTCAGCAACCAAGGCTAATGTTAGAACCGCGCAGGCAGCAGCAAGCGAAGGTCAGGGCGCAGCACTTTCTGTCGCTTTTAAGGGTGGAAATGTTATGGGGCTTTCAGTCGCCGGGCTTGGACTATTGGGGCTTTCAATTGGATATGCTTTTCTTATAGGGTTACCTGAAAATCCTGCAGGCGCTTCATTAACTGGTTTTGTAACTAAGTTTGCCGGTATAATCGGCGGTTTTGCAATGGGAGCAAGCTCGGTCGCTCTTTTTGCCAGGATTGGCGGAGGAATTTTTACAAAAGCTGCAGACGTAGGCGCCGATCTGGTAGGAAAAGTTGAAGCAGGAATACCTGAAGATGATCCAAGAAACCCAGCAACTATTGCTGATAACGTAGGAGACAATGTTGGAGACGTTGCCGGTATGGGCGCTGATTTATTTGAATCGTATGTAAGCTCAGTGATTGCCACAATTGTGATTGCTGCAGGTATGGAAGAACACAACAGGATAGCGCTTATGGCAATTCCTATTGTTCTAATAACCATTGGCAGTATTGCTTCTATATTAGGTTCAAAATATATTGATAGGAAAAAAGACGATGAACCTCAATCTGTACTGAGATATGGAACTTTTTATGCAGGAGGGATTTACTTGGGAGTTAGCTTGATAGTTTTGGCAATATTAGGTTTTGCAGATACTATTGGATTTTGGTTTGCAATAAAAATTTGGTGTGCGGCGCTTCTTGGTCTGATTTCTGGTGTGCTAATAGGACTGGTAACGGAATATTACACATCTGGTGCTCCAATAAGAAAAATTGCAGAGGCTTCTGTGACAAGCGTAGCAACGAATATAATAGAAGGTTTATCAATTGGTATGAAGAGCACAATATTGCCGGTAATTATTATTGTTCTAGCAATTACTTTTTCTTTCTGGTTTGCAGGCCTTTATGGTATAGGAATTGCGGCAGTGAGCATGCTTGCAACTATTGGTATTACAATGTCAGTAGACGCTTATGGACCTGTTGCTGATAACGCTGGGGGTATTACAGAAATGGCTGGACTGGGAGAGGATGTAAGGAAGATTACTGACAAATTGGATTCCTTGGGAAATACGACAGCTGCTATTGGTAAGGGATTTGCAATCGGATCAGCAGCGCTTGTGGCGCTTGCTCTGTTTGCAGCCTATACAAAAGCCGTTGGACTTGATTCCATTAACCTGACAAACAGCAAGGTAGTTGCGGGTTTGTTAATAGGAGGAGCAATTCCTTATCTTATTGGAGCTCTTACAATGGGATCAGTTGGAAAAACTGCTCAACAAATGGTTGAAGAGGTTAGACGTCAATTCAGGGAGATCACAGGTCTTATGGAAGGCAAGGCAAAACCTGATTATGCAACATGTATAAGCATTAGTACAAAATCAGCCATCAGAGAAATGGTATGGCCTGGTGTTATTGCTATTACTTCACCAATAATTATCGGGTTCATCTTGGGAGTAGAAGCGCTTGGCGGATTTTTAGCAGGTGCGCTTGTTTCGGGTGTAATGCTAGCGCTCATGATGGCAAATGCTGGCGGGGCCTGGGATAATGCCAAAAAATATATTGAAGAGGGTAATTTGGGGGGTAAAGGTTCAGATGCTCATAAAGCTGCGGTTATAGGTGATACAATTGGCGACCCATTTAAAGATACATCTGGTCCATCAATGAATATTCTGATTAAACTTATGTCAATTGTTTCACTTGTTGTTGCTCCAGCATTATTTTTATAAGCTGATGCAAATAAATTATTAAAAATTCTGTCACTCTGGATTTTTAAAATCAAGGGTCGATATGACCAAGACGGAGGTTCAAATGCAAAGTTATGAAACGGTTTTTATAACATCTATAGACATCAAAGAAGATGATCTAAATAAGGTGTTAGGTAAAATCAAAGAAGCAGTTTCCAAGAATGAAGGTGAAATATCAAAGCTAGAAAAATGGCAACAAAGAGAGCTTGCCTACCCGATTAATGATTTAACAAAAGGGGTTTATTATATAGCAGAGTATAAAGCGAATTCGGGTGTGGTAAGTGATATTGAATCGAGTTTTAAGTTTTTAAGGGAAGAAATTCTAAGATTTCTAACTGTAAAAGTTAAACTCGCTAAAGTTAAACCTGTGAAACCAGAGCCTGTGAAACCAGAGCCCGTGAAACCAGAACCTGTAAAACCAGAGCCTGTAAAACCAGAACCCGTGAAACCAGAGCCTGTGAAACCAGAGCCTGCTAAAACTGAGCCGGAAAACACGGACAACAGCGCTTTTAAAACTCCTGATGCTAAGCCCACAGAAAAGGGAGGTGAATCCTAATGGAATCCGCCAGAGACAAGAGATATATGAACAGAAAGAAGTATTGCAGGTTTTGTAAGAATAAAGAAGAAATCGATTATAAAAATGTGGATTTACTTGCAAGATATATTACTGAGAGAAGAAAGATAGTTCCCCGAAGGGTTACAGGGGTTTGCGCCAAGCATCAAAGAATATTGTCAACGTCTATAAAAAGAGCAAGGATTTTAGCTTTAATTCCTTTTACAGTTTTGCATAAATAAAAGTTGTAAATAGGATTATATTGGAGGTAAACAATGAAAGTTATTTTAACAACTGATGTAGATTATGTAGGTTATATGGGAGAAATTAAAGACGTTAAAAGGGGTCTTGCCAGAAACTTTTTATTGCCAAAAAAATTAGCTGTCGAGGCTACTCCCGGAAACATAAAAGTATGGGATCAAAAACAAAAGATAGTCGAAAAACATCAAATAAACAGAAAAGAAGACGCTGAAAGCCTCTCTGCCGGGCTATCTAATCTAATCTGCACCATTAAAGTAAAGGTAGGGGAGGAAGGTAAATTGTTCGGGTCTGTTACTACTCAGAATATTTCAGATGAGATTGCTGCAAAGGGTTTTAAAGTATCAAAAAAAGATATTGTTTTGGACTCCCCAATAAAAGAAACCGGATCATATGATGTTATTATAAAGATTCACCCTGAAGTAAAAGCTTCAATAAAAGTTGAGGTAGTGAACGAAGAAGAGCAAGCACAAGCGCCACAAGAAAGTGCTGCTGCTTCAGAGACTGAAACAGTTGCATCTGAGGCTAAGACAGATCAGGACGAGCCGCAGCAAGAGCAGGAAAATCAGGAATAGCAAAGCTAAAGATTTTTAATTTCTATATTAAAATTTTGTTTTTTGATAGTCTGATGGCGGTTTAAAATCCTTATCAGAAATCTCGACCTGTTTAATTGATACTATTTTTTCAACCCTGTTGCCGGGCAGATTATAATCGACCGTCTCAAGGGGATAGCCAAGTTTATATATATCGGTCAGCGTTTTGCCAAATTCGTTTTGATTATCGAAGCTCAGGTATTCCCCTTGTGATATTTTTTGGATTTCACCATAAAATTTGGCTAATTTTTTGAGATCTAGTTCTTCCAATTTGTCGCTAACCCATAATTGCTGTATTAGTTTATCATCTTCAAATAGTTCGATTTTTTGCGTTTTTAATCCTGCAACAATCTTGGTTTCATCAGTTTTATTAAATTTCCAGGTTTTTGCTTTTTCATCTCCGTAAATATTAATTCGTTTATGCTTCAGAAGTTTTAACTTCTGTGCCCTTTTTTCTTTCGGCATGTTAGCCAGTTCTTTCTTTATTGCTTTTTTTTGTTTGATTAAGTTTTGCTGAACCAATTTTACATATTTTTGAGGTGAGCTCTCAACGTATTGTTTGTTTTTTTGGTCTATAATAAAAAATTTGTTTTTGTTAAGATCAAATATGATAATTGGGTCTGAATTTTCAGCAACAAATTTGATTTTGTTGTTGGAAATATATATTTGACCCTTACCTTTCTTTTCCGGGTTATTTTCTAAATAGCTTTCCTGTTCTAATAATAATCCTGCAAATACCTGAGCATTAATCAATAAACTTAAAAAAAGAGCAAAGAAAAACAGTACAGAATTCCTAAGGTTTGATATCATCTATTCCTCCATTGCAAATATTTAGGTTATCTATAGTAGGTTTGGTAGGTAGTATAGCGGAAAAATCATTTTTTAATAGGCGGTAATATGTTGACGGTTATACTAATAATGGTAGATTTAAGCTCTTTATAAACAGAGCATATGGAGGCTTATGAATGACGGAAATCAATCCGAAGTTTGCACCAGTTGGAGAAAAAGAGGTTACAAGAGCGATTGTTGAGGGATTTTCAAAGGAATTTATCGAACATATAGAAAATGATGTAATTATTGTAGGTGCTGGTCCAAGCGGTCTTGTAGCCGCCAAAGATATAGCCAAAAAGAAATACAAAGTACTACTTGTTGAGAGAATGAATTATTTGGGTGGAGGATTTTGGATTGGCGGATATTTAATGAATAAAGTAACAATCAGAGATCCGGGACAGAGCGTATTAGATGAGATAGAAGTTCCATATGAAGAAGTAAGCGAAGGACTTTATGTTGCCGATGGGCCATATGCTTGTTCAAAATTAATTGCTAGTGCTTGTGAAGCAGGTGCAAAAATACGTAACATGACAATGTTTGATGACCTGGTTTACAGGGAAAATGGAAGGGTGGCGGGAATTGTTATGAACTGGACTCCGATTGCCAACATGCCAAAAGAAATAACATGTCTGGATCCTATTGCTATAGAATCAAAGCTTGTTATCGATGCAACCGGTCATGACGCCTATCTCGTATCCAGACTGTCCCAGCAGGGTTTATATAAAAAGCTTCCGGGGCACGGATCGATGTGGGTAGAGAAATCTGAAGATGCGCTTGTAAAGTATACAGGCGAGGTTCATCCAGGGCTTATAGCATGTGGAATGTCTGTTAACACTACTTTTGGGCTCCCTAGGATGGGACCTACATTTGGTGGCATGTTGCTTTCTGGAAAAAAAGCGGCTCAAGTTGCGATAAACATATTGCAGGAACAGGCGCAGGCTTAAACTTTCTTGGAAAATTAGCTTTCAATAGTCCAATAATTTTTGATGCTGTTTGCATAGCTTTGCTTTATACTGAATTTCGAGTACATCTTTTTGCCAGTGTGAATTGAATAAACAACATTTATTATTACTGCAAAAAGGCTTGCCAGTGAGTTCATAAAATATTGACTGAAGTGTATATGAAACTAATATATCAGTTGTTTTTGGATCGTTATATTTGACATATTGTCCACTGAAGTATTCATCTAGCTGCTCAAGCTTTTTGCCGGCAGCTATAAACTGCGCTTTTAAGAAATAATATTCTCTTGGTTTTGCAGGGGCCTCTACAAGGCCCGAAGTAGATATAAATGTAGGCTGTCCCATAAGTATCACTCTTGCGTGGTATCTCTTATTTTCAAATGTGCAGAGTAGACGGTCGGTAAAAATAATATGAATGTTATTAAGAGACCGGTGCAGATTAGACATAAAATACTTGTTGACTACTCCTGTAAATAAAAACCCGTCATAAAGAACTTTGTTATTAGTGTTGGGGTTTGCAGATATTGTACCTAACCTGTATTTTTCCCTTTCAATATCTTCAATAAGAGTCTGTGAAATTTCGTTATATAGCACTTGTTGTTCATTACTGTTTAACTTCAAATATTCAAAAAAATTACCTTTAAATTCAGAATGGATGTTTAATTTAGCAAGACTTTCTATAACTTTATGTATGTTTAAAGATTTTGAAGGATTATCAGAATATAAATAAACCGGGTTTATATTCATTGTGTATAGTTATGAGTAGTAAGAAAATAACGTGAGTTTAAATCTCGGCTATTAAGTCCAGTTCTACGCAGGACTGCAAAGGAAGACTCCCGACACCAATAGCTGATCTTGAGTGTATTCCTTTTTCACCAAAAATTTCAAAAAACAGTTCAGATGCGCCATTAATTACCTTTGGCTGATCGAAAAAGTTCCCAGATGACGCTACATAGCCATTTAACTTTACTATTTTTTTTATTCTATTTAAATCATCAACTACCGTAGTTATTGCAGAGATCGCATTTATAGCGGCTATTCTTGCTGCTTTAAATCCCTGCTCAAGACTTACCTGCTCACCAACGCGCCCTTTGTAAAGTAACTCTCCATTTTGAATTGGTAGCTGACCGGAAACATATACAAAACTTCCGCTTATTACAGCGGGGCTGTAACTGCCAAGAGGTATTAGCGGTTTTGGAATTTCTATATTGAGCTCTAGCAGTCGCTCTTCAATCTTCTTTATCTTTGGCATAAAACTTTAGGGCTACATAGATAGTGTTTTGATTTCTTCTTACAAGAAAAAGTAGTGATTCATCCTGTTTAATTTTATTTATAATATTTTTATATTCTTCGATATCTTTAATTTCTTTTTTATTAATCTCAACTATAATGTCTGCTTTCCTAAGCCCGGCATTCCATGCAGGACTTGCTCTTCTCACATTAACTATTATCACGCCTTGGGAATCTTGTAGGTTTAAACGTTTTTGTATAATAGGATTTATTTCCTGCACAGCAAGACCCAGATCGTTTTCAACGTCTTTTTTCTCTTCAATTTTAGGTTTTTTTGCTATTTTTTCAGGCAGCTGCCCAAGTAAAACACTTATTTTCTTTTTCTTGCCTTCTCTTAGCAGTATGATTTCGGATTTAGTGCCCGGAGGAGTTGCAGCTACCGATTTTGGCAGCTGAGACATTTCATTTATTTCAGTATCATCAAACCCGATAATTACATCTCTCCTTTTTATCCCTGCTTTTTCTGCAGGACCATCTGGCGTGACATCCGCAACAAGTGCGCCTTTTGTTTCCTGCAGGCCGATGCTCTCTGCAATCTCTGGGGTGATCTGCTGTACAAGTACTCCCAACCATCCTCTAACTACTTTTCCGTTACTTCGTAATTGGTCAATTATATTAACTGCTATAGCCGCAGGTATGGCAAACCCTATTCCCTGAGCTCGGGCAAATATTGCTGTATTTACACCAACTACTTCACCATCGAGGTTAAAAAGCGGCCCGCCACTATTTCCCGGATTAATCGCAGCATCTGTTTGTATAAAATCATCATATGAGCCAAGCCCAAGCGATCTGCCCTTTGCACTAACAATTCCAGCTGTTACAGTGTGACCAAGACCAAAAGGATTTCCGATTGCAATAACCCAGTCACCTATATCGAGAACATCGGACCGGGCAAAGGAAATTGCAGGCAAATCCTCTTCCGGCTCAATTTTTAGAAGTGCAAGATCTGTCTTAGGATCTTTCCCTATGATTTGCGCCTGGTATTTCTTTCCATTTTCCAAAATTATTTCTATATCATTAGCTTTTTCAATTACGTGGTTGTTGGTAACTATAAAACCGTCTTTACTTATTATAAAACCAGACCCCAGGCCTTTTTGCCTGAATTCCTGCTGAGGCCCACGTTCAAAAAATTTTTTAAAAAAATCCTCAAAAGGGTCATCCTGCCCGCCGCCAAAAGGAGATTCGAAAGGGCTGTTAAACGGCGCCTGCCTTTTTTTAACTACATTTGTTGTGCTTATGTTAACAACTGATGGTTGAAGGGTTTTTACCAGTTCTGACAGGGATAATAATTCACTGGAGTGAGAATATTTACAAACAGATAAAAAACTAAATAATGTAATAAATAATAAATAAGTATTGATATTGTTATGTTTTTTCATAGTTCTGTCTTCTCCTAGCAAAAGAGTTAATATTATTTATACAACCCCATAATGTCAAGAATAGCTTTAAACCTGTTAAGTTATATAGAAAACCCAATTATATAACAAATCTACAATTTCAGGCTTGACAAGCTTTTATTCATGATTATCTTTAAGTTCGCTTTTTAGCACTGTATATAGCTAAGTGCTAATTATTATAAAAAAAGGAGGGGTAAAATTTGGTATGAAAGTACAACCACTATATGACAAGATATTAGTAAGAAGAATCGGAAGTGAAGAAAAAACAAAGGGTGGAATTATAATCCCAGACACTGCTCAGGAAAAACCTCAGGAAGGTAAAGTTGAAGCGGTTGGCAAGGGTAAATTACTTGATAATGGTACAGTCAGACCACTAGATGTTAAAAAAGGCGATAAAGTTTTATTTAACAAATACGGTGGAAACGATATTAACATAGATGGTGATGAATACCTTATTTTAAAAGAAGATGACATACTAGCAGTAGTAAAATAATTAAAGCAAACGAGAAAACCAAAGGAGGCAACAAGTAATGGGAGCAAAAGAGATAAAATTTGGCAGGGAGGCCCAGGATGCAATACTGCGCGGGGTAAATGCACTAACGACAGCAG
>SMWS01000045.1 GCA_004356685.1 Deltaproteobacteria bacterium | reverse complement strand
TAACCCCACCTTTTGTTATATTCGGTTTTTTTCAGAAATTCTTTTTCACTAATATTTCCGAAAATATAATCATTAACTGCATCCTGAAATTTGGATTGAAACATTTCCATTCCAATTGCTATTCTTTTATTTTGATTATAAATAGTTTTGATTATATAGAGCTGTATTTGGTGATGAGATGAATTGTCATGATTTTCACCAATATAAATTACTTGGTTGTTTTTAATTTCTTGCGCCAGATGTTTTAAAGTAAGAGGTCTTCCAGTTTTTTTAGCAGCAGAAACTATTTCAATTTGTTCATTTATTTTCTCTGCAGAGAGTAAGTAAGGACTAAAACTTACTAAAAACAGGATAAATATTGTTAAACCAAATCCCATTTTTTGATTTTGTCTTATTAAATGGGGGTTGTAAATGACTTTTAAGAATATATAGGCTTAATGATCCTATTTTTAAAGAATATGAGTAGTAATTTATAGATATTATCATTGCGATGATTATACGTAAACTCACATTCTTCTAAATGTAAGTAAAACTTATTTTTATCACGGAAAAGAATAATATTTGCACAATCCAAATTAATCTACCTGTACAAAAGTACTATAGAAAATTGTATTTAAGTCATATGTATAGTTAAGCTTAACAAGTTATAATTTCTATGTTAAATTAAACTAGGTAACCACTATAATGACTATGTCATTGAAGGAGTGACTAGGTTCATTATAAGGAGTAGGGATCAAATGGCATTGGAAGATAATGAGTTAATTAAAAGGGTAGACACAGAGTTAAATATGAAGAATGACATTAAGGATATTTATCAAATGTCTGCCGATATACTTTTAAAGCTTGAAAATATAAATATGGTAATGGTATATATTGTCGATAACAGCAGTGATCAGGCGGTTATAGTAAGCCAAAAAAATGTGCCCGACGAGTATTTAAGCAGAGCAGCGAAGATTGACAGGCCAAGGGGTATTACCTGGAAGTTGATTACTACAAACGATATACTGAATATAAAAAATTCTCAGACTGATGATACCATAGGACCTGCAGGTAAAGCATTGGGTAAAAAAGGTGTATATGGAGTGCCCATTGCACTTAGCGGCGGATCAAAAGAAGCCAGAGGAGTTGTCTGGCTTTGGAGTGACGAAGAAATAGAGTTTGACAGCGATCAGCACAAATTAGCCCTCTATGTAGCACAAAAGGTAGGGTTAGCTATTACATGGAGTGAAAGATATGCTGAAAGAAGAGAAGAATGGAAGAACAAATTTAAGGTAGAGAAACTATAATAACTTTGATTGAGTTCGACTTTTAATAGTTAATTAAGAACCTGATTTACTACTAATCCTTCATTTATTTCTCTATATTTAGGGAAAGCTATTTATAGTGAATTGCAAGCCAGATGGTCTCTACTTCCTTATCAGTTGATTCTACTCTGTGTTCCTTATATCTGGGTATATTGATATAATCCACGGGCTTTAAATTTGTAAAATAACCATTTTCTTTAAATAACAATACAGCACTTCCTTTTAATAAAATCACAAATTCATTTAAATCCTGTTTAAACCATTTGCCATCGGGAGTTTTGTGATCTTTAGGTGAAATAATTCTTTCTATCTTAATGTTTTTACTATTAATAAGAGTTTCAAAAACCTCTTCGGGGAGTTTGTCAGGTAGATTGGTGAGTAGATTGTGTGTTTCCATAAATCTTCCAAATTTATACTTCAGCTCTTAACCCACTGCACTGCTTCTTCTTTATCTTCGAAGCAAAAACATTTAACTTCAATATTTGAGAATATTTTATTTATTACGGGTGTGATGTTCTTCATCCATGCTTTATCGGTAACAACAGCTTTTTTGTCAAAGTGATTAAAATGCTTAAATCCAAGTTTTAAATCTTTAAAAAGGGCGTCGAGCGATATACCATCAAGATTGTTTACCTCAACATATACTCTAAGCTTTTCATAGATTTTTAACTTATCGTCAATTATGTTAGATATTTTTTCTATATCTTCACTATTAATCTTTCCATCTACTGCGCATCCTATAACATTATCTGCATCTAGAGATAATATTTCTAGCATATACATTGTCCCTCTCAATAAATTATTAGAATAATTATGTTAATGTGTTTTAATTGATGACAATTTTTCTCTATATAATTATTATAGATTAAATATTCATAAATTGTTTAAAAACTAAATATTATGATTTCAGTAAATAACTTACAAAAAACATACGGAGTCATTTCTGCTTTAAAAGGACTGCACTTTGAAATATCCAAAGGGGAATTTGTTCTCATTTTTGGCCCCAATGGCGCCGGTAAATCTACTCTTTTAAAGATTTTATCTACTATTTTAGCCCCAACAGAGGGTGAAGTTTATATTGATGATATAAATATATATAAAAACAGCCATGAAATAAGAAGCAGGATTGGTTTTGTTTCTCACGAGCCGTTTTTATATGAAAACCTAAGCGCTTTAGAAAATTTAGTATTTTTTGCCGGTCTTTATAATGTTGATAACCCACTTAATAAAGCCAAGGAGATATTGGAAACATTACAACTTGACGCAAGAGAAAATGAACTTGTGAGAAATTATTCAAGAGGCATGAAACAGCGTGTTGCTCTTGCAAGAGCACTTATCCATGAGCCAGACATTTTATATCTCGATGAACCCTTTAGTGGTCTTGATCTTTTAGGAACATCTATAATCACAAATATTTTAAAAAATTTAAAAGCACAAGGAAAGACCATATTAATGTCTACACACAGCTTTGATGATTGTGCTGATTTAGCTCATCGAATATTACTCTTAATTAACGGTGAGATAGCTTTTATGACGTCAGATGTGAATAAAGATCATTTTAAGCAGAAGTATCTTGAGCTTGTAAGCATAAACAATTAAATGAAAACAATTATTTCTATAGTTAGAAAGGATTTTATTTCTGAATTTCGTTCAAGAGATATGTTCATTTCTATGTTTACATTTTCTCTCATTATAATATTTGTTTTTAACCTGGTATTGGATCTGACTTCAAATATAAAGAATATTGTTTCACCGGCTGTACTTTGGATTACTTTTTTGTTTTCCGGGTCTATTGGTCTTAGTCGTTCATACTCACTTGAAAAAGAATCTGAAGCTATAAAGGGTTTACTACTTGCTCCGGTAGATAGAAGTCTGATTTACATGGGCAAATTCTTTAGTAATCTGATATTTTTATTGATTATAGAAATTATCACAATACCTATATTCATTATTCTTTTTAACTATGATTTCAGCATAAAAATAATTGAGATAATGCTAGTAATATTTTTGGGAACAATAGGTTTTAGTAGTGTTGGAACTTTATTTTCGGCTATTTCGCTAAACACTAGGCTAAGAGAAGTTCTGCTTCCTATACTTTATTTCCCAATTATCATTCCGGTATTGTTAAATGCTGTTAGAATAACCAGATCACTGCTATCAGGAGAATCTTTATCTTCAAACAGCTCTTCTTTGCAAGTGTTAATAGCCTTTGATATAATCTTTCTTTCTGCAGGTATATTGCTTTATGAATACGTAATCGAAGAAAGTTGAATCTATAAAAACATGATAATACTTTTAGTACTAACAGTAATTTCAATTATAGCATCTCTCTATGCCTCTTTTATTTATGCCCCAACTGAACTGGTAATGGGCGATATACAGAGGATATTTTACTTTCACATGGGAACTGTTTGGGTTGCAACAGTTGCTTTTACTACTGTTTTTATAGCGAGCATCATGTTTTTGAAAAGTGGCAAGAGAAAATGGGATATTCTTGCACTTTCATCTGCTGAAATAGGTGTTTTGTTTATAACGCTTACCATAATTACAGGAAGTATCTGGGCAAAACCGATCTGGGGTACATGGTGGACGTGGGATCCACAGCTTACAACAACGTTTATTCTGTGGATTTTATATATTGTTTACCTGATTTTAAGATCAGTTGCTGGTGATAATGTAAAGCAGGCAAGGTTTGCAGCGGTTTTTAGCATTATTGCTTTTATAGATCTGCCGCTGGTTTATATTTCTGCAAGGTTAAAGAGAGGTATATCACCTGTTGTATTTGGACCCGGTGGAGGAGGAATTGAATCTAAAATGCTAATCACAATGCTTATTACTTTTTTAGCATGCACGCTGCTCTTTATAATTTTGTTAAAACAGCGTATCTTATATGAAAAAATAAAGGATAACTTGAGACTTCTTAAATCTCGGGCAATTTAAATATATAATGAATTATCTATTTTGGTCACAAACAATAATCTGGGCTTTTATTTTGGGTTATTTAATAATATTGATTAAAAAATCTAAAAAACTTGAACGAGAATTAGATATACTTAAAAAGGAGTTGGATAAGAAAAATAATTAAAAATAATAATGTTAAAAGGTAGATTAAAATTTATAATAGCGATAAGCGCTATTTTCATATCAGTTGGATATCTGATTTTTACAGGTGTATCTGAATCGGGAGTGTATTACCTGAAAATAGTTGAGTTAAAAGAGGGAGTACCTTCCACTTATAAACAAAAAGTGAGAGTTTCAGGCACGGTTGTAGAGGGGTCAATTATTAGTGAAGTCAGTGGTAAACTCAAATTTGCCATAACTGACGGTAGTGATTTTATAAATGTTAAATACTCCGGGATAGTGCCCGATATTTTCAGAGATGGAGTGGAAGCTGTAGTTGAAGGATCATATAATCCCGATAACTCTTTTGACGCAGATTTGCTTCTTGCAAAGTGTCCAACCAAATACGAATCAACAGATTCCATCCAAAGGGCTGAGAAAACCTATTAATGTCAGAAGCCGGAACAATTTCAATTCTTTTAGCTTTTGCTGTCTGTGTTTATGGGGCAGTCGCGTCTATAGTGGGCGCAAAGACAAAAAATAGGGATTTAATAAAAAGTTCTGAAAATACCGCAATTGCTATTTGTGTTTTATTATTAATTGCTACTCTTTCTCTACTTCACGGTCTCGTTAATCTGGATTTTTCTCTTAAATATGTAGCTTTAAATACAAGTACCGATCTTCCTATGATATACAGGTTTACAGCTCTTTGGGCTGGTCAGGCCGGGTCGCTGTTGCTCTGGTGTCTTATACTATCAATTTATGTAGCGATAGTTGTATATCAAAATAGCAGAGCAAGAAAGTTAATGACTCCGTATGTCAATGCTACTTTGTTTTCTGTATTAATCTTCTTTTTGATTCTCATAGCATTTGTAGAGAGTCCGTTTGAAAAACTTGCGTTTAAAGCTGAAGAGGGAAGGGGGCTAAACCCCATTTTACAAAACGCTTATATGGCTATTCATCCTGTAACATTATATATAGGGTATGTAGGCCTTACTATACCCTTTGCATTTGCGATGGGAGCACTACTGAGCGGCAGATTAAATGACGACTGGATAAAACTCTGCAGAAAATGGATTCTTTTTTCATGGACATTTCTTACCATAGGCCTGTTGCTTGGTGCGCGCTGGGCTTATCTTGAGCTTGGCTGGGGTGGTTACTGGGCATGGGATCCTGTAGAAAACGCTGCATTTATGCCATGGCTTACCTGCACCGCTTTTCTTCATTCTATCATGATACAGGAAAAAAGGGGGATGCTTAAAAGATGGAATATGGTTTTGGTAACAATCACTTTTTTCTTATCAATATTTGGAACATTTATTACAAGAAGCGGGATTATATCTTCTGTACATTCATTTGCTCAGTCTAATATAGGTCCATTTTTCGTGGCATTTATAGCTTTAATTCTACTGTTTTCATTTGCTATGATTTTTTACAGGTTTGATGACCTTAAGACAGAAGCCAGATTTGACTCAATAATATCGAGAGAAAGTGCGTTTATTTTCAATAACCTCCTTTTTCTTGGCGCTGCATTTACAGTATTTCTTGGAACCATTTTCCCGATATTGACTGAGGCGCTTATGGGTCAGAAAGTACTTGTAGGACCCCCATATTTCAATAGAGTGAATGTGCCTATAGGCCTGGTATTGATTTTTCTTATGGGGGTTGGCCCTCTCGTTTCATGGAGAAAGGCATCAAAGAAAAATCTTATAAACAATTTTATGTACCCTGTTATTCTTGGATTGTCAACTTCAGTCGTATTAGTAGTTTTAGGTATGAGAGAGGTTACTGCAATAATCTCGTACTCTCTGTGTGCTTTTGCGTTAACTACCGTATTTTCTGAATTTATTAAAGGAACAAACGTAAGAGCATCCAGGGGTGAAAACTATTTTAAGGCATTTTTAAAACTTGTATCTAGAAATAAAAGAAGGTATGGAGGTTATGTAGTACATATAGGTGTTGCCATTATTGTAATAGGAATTACCTCGTCATCTGTATTTATAGATACTAAAGAGGCAACTCTGAATCCCGGAGAATCTTTCAATATTGGGAGTTACACTATCACGTATGAAGCTATTCATCAATATAGTAATGATGCAAAAAACGGAACCAGGGCTGATTTAGTTTTATATAAAAATAGTGACAGAATTGGATACTTACACCCTGAAAAAAATATTTATAAATATGAAGGCAACAGAGAAATAAATCAGGAGACAGAGGTTGCTTTAAGATCTACCTTTAAAGACGATCTCTACATTATTCTTTCTAATTTCAATGAAGAGGGAACCGCAACTTTCCGGGCATTTTTAAATCCAATGGTAAGCTGGATATGGGCTGGCGGTATAGTAGTTCTTTTTGGAGCTATTATCACTATGTGGCCCACACCACAGCTTAGGCCTCAGCAGTCTTTCGCCAAATATGGTCTTGGTAGTAAAGATGAAGCGGTAAAGGTACAATAGCCGACTCTTAATTTCCCTAATTAATTAGTGCGTTATGGAATATATATTAATAACTCTTATAGTGCTTGGTATAACTATATTTATCTGTTATCCCTTCTTTACAAAGACGGGTAGTGAGAATCTTTTTGAAGAAGATAAAAAGAATTATACAGAAAAAAGAAAAAGTGATCTGCAGTTATTAGAAGAAAACAAACTTGAGCTTTACAGCGCTATTAAAGAAATAGAATTCGATCATGGGCTTGGAAAACTTACTGATGAAGATTATAAAGAGCTTAGGGAAAGTTATATATATGAAGCAGCAAAGGTTGTTCGTAAAATTGAAGAATTGTCGCATAAAAATAAGCTAAGTATTGAAGATAAGATTGAGCAGGAAATTAGGAATTCTAAAAATAGTTCTAGCCAAATTGAAGACGGTATCGAACAAGAAATTAAAAAGCACAGGAACAAAAAGGACTAATTAGTATGAGTCTCAAAATCACCTATCCGAACTATTTTTTTAAAAAGAATTTTAGAATAGTACTTCTAATAATATTTATTTTTCCATTATTCTTTATATCAGAAACAAATGCGCAGCATATAAGCGGTAAAGAATTGTTTTTATCCAACAGGTGTGCAAATTGTCATACAATAGGCAGGGGTAAATTTGTAGGGCCGGATTTGTATAAAGTATCTAAAAGATATTCTAAGCAGGAAATAATTACATGGATGCTGAATTCTCAGGATATTTATAAGCAAAAAAATAAGATGCCTGTAAATGAAGGATACCCGCCGATGCCTCCAATGAATGTTGCTCCACAGCAGGCAGAATTAATTTATGATTATTTAAAGGATTTTAAGATTTCAAAAGGCAGGTTAAAAAAAGGAATTATTAAAGGTATTGTTAAAAATGATACTTTAAAAGAAGAAATCAACGGACTTGATGTTAAACTCACCTCCTATCTTGGAGATATCTCAAGAGATGAGTTTTCTATCAAAACAGATTCTAAAGGGCAATATGTTTTTAAAGATTTAAACTGGGACAGAGCATATGTAATATCATTAATTTTTAAAGGGGTTGAATATGGTACTGGGAAAATGATATTTTCTCCTGAACAAAGTACTAGAACTCTCGATCTTCCGGTTTTTGATACATCAACTGATGACAGCTTAATTATCCTTGATTCTTCACATGTAATTATACAAATATACGAAGACAGGGTATCAGTAGCAGAACTCTCAGTTTTTAGGAACGGGTCAAATTCTGTATATATCGGCAGCAATGATATTACTAATGAAAAAAGAGAAACACTTAGATTTAATATTCCTAAAAATGCGGATGCTATTCAGTTTCATCACGGCCTATCAGAAGAAACTGCAATTATTAATATCGGAGAGTTAATAAGCACTCAATCAGTTCAGCCAGGAATAAGCAGAGTGATATTCTCTTATGAATTGCCAATTACTAGAATAACGCAGCTAAATAGAAAAATTAATTATCTAACAATTTCTCAGTTGGTTCTTGTATCTGATAATGGTTATAAAGCACATGTAGAAGGGCTTGAAGGCGGGGAGTCAGTTGAAATGAACAATCAGAAATTTTTTAAATGGAGTGGTGATGATTTAAAAAAGGGTCATGATATTAAAATAACCATTACTAAACCGCTATTTGGAGATGATATTACAAAGTGGCTTATACTTCTGGGAGTAATCATGATTATTATCGTAAGTGTTAGTTATTCAACATTACTCAAAAGTAAAAAGCAAGATCCTTCTTCTGATTCAAAGGAAAAGCGGGATAGTTTGATAAAAGAAATAGCAAAGCTGGATGATAGTTATGAGGCTGGTGATATAGAAGAAAGTGAGTATAGGAAATTAAGAGAAGAGAAAAAGAATAAACTTATTTTTTTAACAAACAAGCAAGTTTAATTATCTGGATGAGTTATATTTATAAAGTATTTGTTTTTATTATCTGATTTACAAGCCTGTCTGCTTCAAAGTTAGTTTTTTTACGAATTTTATGAAGTCTGAACTTTATACAATTTTCACACCACTGGAGCTGAGTTGGTTCTCCATATGCCTTGTAACGGACATTACCCGCGCTTTCCAATAATCCTGTTTATATCCACAATGTCTGCATTCCTGAAGCCACTGTCTTGTCCCTTTTTCTAATGCTCTGAAAATTCTTATAGGTAGCAGTCTATACAAAAAGTGATGTCTTGCGTCAGAGGGTCGATTTTTTAACAAGGTTTTGTCTGTAGGGCATAAATTTGATCGAGCCTAGAAGCATGATGAAAACAATAAAGAGAAATATGAAAAAGGTAACTTTAAACAATGTAAGCAAACTAAAGTAGAGCAAGATCGTGCCTAAAATCAAAAGTACACCAAGAGTGATGAGCCGTTTCCAATATGTTTTGCCAGACCTTCGATATCATACTGCTTTTTTATATGTTCAGGAGCTAGGTTATACCCAATAATCAGGTTGTAATATTTGTATCTATAAATTAGAATCTCGAGAATAATAAAAATAGTGGAAAGCAGCAATCCGGCTATCAATATAATTTTTAGTTCATAGTCTCCAAGATCGTTAATAGAAGGAATATGGGTAACTATTATTATAAATAACTAATTAACCGATTACTTCTGCAAAAAAGGTAATAAATCCGTGTGATGGCCGATCATTTTATATTTTCCGTCTTCTTTGCGGAATGTGTTTGTAGCGCGTATTGATACTTCCATTGGCTTGCCTTCAGAATCTACATTTGAACCTTTTTCATAATTACTTGTAACTGCAATATCTTGTCCTACTATAATGTGCATGCCCTCTGGCTTTACCACGCCGCCCAGTTTCATAGCAGCTTGAGCTTCCCAGTCTGCAAGGACCTGCTGTCAGCCAATTTTAATACCACCAGTTGGACCCATATATGCAACATCGTCTGTATGCGACCAGACCTCTTTGATGGGTTCAACGTTACCTTTAAACATTTCATTAAGTGCAACATAAAATTGTGACACTGCTTCCTCTCTTTTTCTTACCTTCCAAACCCAATAAATAAAAGTTGCTGTACCTAATGGAACCCAAAAAATTAAGAAACAGCTTATCGCTCTGGTAGCAAATACAGTATATGTTGATTTCTTTTTTCTGAGAAATACTACAGTGAAACATCCTACAGTTAGAACAGTATATAGTGAAACAAATAATATATTAAGATTTGAATCAATATCACCATTGTCTTGCTGGTTAAAATAAGATGCAACTATTAACGATAGGATTATTAAAGATAGAGTTCCCAATATGGCAAGAACGATTGTATATTTACTCATATATTGTCTTGCCGTAGCAACTTCATGTTCATAATTTTGCAATGATTGATCCTCTGTCCCTATTATCAATTTATCATTATTATCAATGAATATATCTCGGTATCTCCATGCCCAGATTAATATTCCAGTAATAGATAGTATCGAATATATCAACACATCCATTGATGTTGCTAATCTAAATTCTTGTAATATTAGTGGGTTTATAGATATTGATAGAATCAATGCCATTCCAATAATATAAGAAATAATTCTCGGTGAAATACATTTAAAAGAGAATTTATTATTCAAATTCTTGATACTTCGTTTTTCAATATAGAGAGCAAACATTATGCAATATATTGTATATAATAAATAAATAACTCTTACAACATTTATCCAGTCTTGATTTACAGTTGTTCCTTTTGTGGATTAATATGTAAGGAGAATTCATAGAAAACTATTGGTAAAAACAATATCGACAATATCATAGATGGATAATATTTTAATATATTATTCATTTCTCAATTTTAAGAACTTATTTAAAATAGTTTCTATTAAGTAATAATAATATTACTTGGCTAAAATAATAGGTGTCTGTCACTAATTATCTTACAATCAAGTTGTAAAACTTGTAGTGATCCACCGGAATCTCGAGAATAATAAAAATAGTGGATAGCAATAATTATGTAATCAAAATTATTTTTAATTCTTAGTCTCAAAGATTATTAATAGAAGTCATACCTGTAATTGTTATTAGCTAGAACTAATTAAGCGTTACTTCTGCATTGAAGGTAATAAATCCGTGTGATGACCGATCATTTTCCATTTACCGTCTTCTTTGCGGAATGTGTTTGTTGTACGGATTGAGACTGGCCGAGGCTTGCCTTCAGCATCTATATTTTCACCTTTTGCATAATTAATGCTAACTGCAATCTCATTACCAGCAGTAATACTCATATCCTCGGCATGTACACTTCCTCCAAGTTTCATGGCAGCCTGTGCCTCCCAACTTGCAAGCACCTGATCCCAGCCAATCTTGATACCGCCGCCTGGACCCATATATGTAACATCGTCTGTATGAGACCAGACCTCCTTCATAAGATCCAAATCACCCTTAAACATAGAGTTCAAAGCAACATAAAACTGATCAGTCGCTTCCATAACTGCCTTTTTGTCGTCATCAGATGCTTGTGTATTATTCAAAGCCATAAATCCCGCTATC
>SMWS01000044.1 GCA_004356685.1 Deltaproteobacteria bacterium | reverse complement strand
AAACAAAGTCGGTTTACTGCTATCTATTTTATTGCTTGAGATGTAATAAATCTCATTTTCGTTAATTTGTATTGTGGACATTATTTTCTAATCTTTATTTTGTTTAGAAACAATAGAAATAGTATTTATCTGGACAATTTCTATAGTTATTATTCATCAACCAATTATTTTGATATCATATAACGCCGCAATAACCGGCGCAAGGAACGAGCGTCCGGCGCCGCAGGCGCGTACTTGAGTGATTTGTTATACGTGAACTTGTATTTCTCTAAAATCATTTAGATAGTAAAAACCATAGGCACAATAAATGTGGCTAGTAATGATACTGGTATAGATACGTAAAGCTGCCAACACCATTGCTTTTTGAATAAGCCAACAAAGGCCAACAATAATCCAATTAACCCAATAATTGAGACCACGTCTATAAAACCCAATATAAAATCATTTGGATGTGATGCATTATCATTTTTAGGTTGCCAAAAGAAATACATAAATGCACCAATAAGAATTATTTTTAAGGCTAATGCTATAGATCCGATTTGCAATGATCTACGTGAATAGATATTTTTATTCATTTAATTAAACGTATAATCAAATTTTAACGCCTTATTAAATTACTATTATAGAATGAGGATTCTTGACTTAGGAGCTTTTCTTATCAGTTGTTTATTATAAATTCAATTATTCACAACTAGCATTAAACTGCCGCTTCAAACCCGCAAAACTGATATTGTATCCCGTGGGGTCACCTTCTAACTGATAGAAAACAGTATTGTCTTCCCATTCTGGCTTTGCTTTGAGAGCTTCATTGTAAGCTTGTTTTACAGAAGCATATTCCTCATAAAACTTACAAGAACATTCAGTACACATACATTCTTCTGCCATATCGCCTTTAGACTCAAAACAACCCATTACTTTATCGCCAAGACGATCAATCGCCTGGTCTAGGTTTTGTACATACTTAATATCAGCTGGGTTTTCAATTTTAATGGTTTCAGCTTTTGTGGGAAAAGTCATAAAACCAATCAAGAATAAAACTGGCAGATACATTTTAATGATTTTTTTCACTTCAGCTCCTCCGTAATAATTTATCAATCTTAATATTTAATTTGTTATTTCTTTCCATAGTTGCCCTTCTCTCTCAATGTTGCAATGATAGCAACAACTATTTTTGTTATCTTTATTGTACCACTCATTATGCCCATTTTCTTTTTCACAGTTTTCCCCTTTATCAACAATTCCAGTATTTATGATAAACCATGGCATATGACTTCGTAACCATGTTCTAATTCTATAAGGACCATTCCAATATTGTGGCATCTTTAAGTTTGATTGTATTTAATTATAACTTTACATATTATCAAAACTGGATTATTAACTATAATTTGTTAGTTATACAACGTCTAGGAACTTATTTCTTATTAAGTAGTTTATTGTATTCAGAATGTGTTCCGATGAAAAACCATATAACTGTATCTTTATCCATTATACCTACTGCCCTGTAATCTTCTGTAACCCTGGCCGACCAATAATTTTGAACCTTCTTGAAGTGTAAAGATGGGTGGGCTGGATTAGAAAACCAAATCTTGAATTGTTCAACAGCTGCTTTTTGTATATCGATAGGGAGTTTATCAAAGAATCGCCAAAATCTTTTTGTTGCCTTACTTTTCATCAGCAGGGAAAGGTGAAGTCTTCCCGGAACGATGTTCTTTAAGAGCTTCTTCTGCAATATCGGTTAATAGTCCAGATTCTATATCTTCTCTCATTTCCTTATCCCACTGGTCTTCAAATAGCTTATGTAACCAGTTATGTAAACGGAAAAAATCTTCACGAGGAAGGCTCTTTATTGCCTGTTGTATTTCTTCAACTGTGCTCATATTAAAATGTTAGCATATAATTCATAGTACTAAAAGTTAGCTACCCCTTATACCACCGTGGCATTGAACCGCCGGTATATATATTTATACATTTTGTTTCCAGGTAGTTTTCAATACCTTCTTTTCCAAGTTCCTTGCCTATTCCGCTCTGTTTAAATCCTCCATAAGGAGTTTGTGGGACAATGCCGCCGTATGTATTTACCCACAAATAGCCTGCCTTTATTGATTTTGCAACCCTTAATGCACGGTTTATATCCTGTGTCCATACGCCGCCGGCAAGGCCGTATTCGGTATTATTGGCAATTTCAACTGCCTGCTCTTCTGTGCTGAAAGGTATAACTGCTACAACAGGTCCGAATATCTCTTCACAGGCTACTGTTGCATTAGGATCAACATTTTCCAAGACGGTTGGATTAATGTAGTAGCCTTTTTTGAATTTTCTAGATCTGCTTCCTCCTGTAGCTATTTTTGCGCCCTCCGATTTTCCTTTGGCAATATAATTTAATACATTTTCATAATGTTCTTTTGATATTACTGCTCCCATTTCGGTGTCTTGTTTAGTTGGGTCGCCAATCTTTATTTTTTTTACTCTTTTTATATATAGATCCAAAAATTTCTTATATATCTTTTTGTGAAGCATAAGCTTTGTTACAGCAGTACAGTTTTCACCCTGATTAAAAAAACCTCCTCTTAAACACGCTTCAACCGCATTTTCTAAATCAGCATCATCAAATATTATGCAAGGCGCTTTTCCTCCTAATTCCAGAGTGACCCTTTTGACAGAGTCTGAAGCGGTTTTCATTACATGCTTTCCAACCGATGTAGAACCCGTAAAAGCAACTTTATCCACATCGGGATGTTCTACTAAAGCCTGACCGGCTACTTCGCCTTTTCCGGGGACGATATTTAATACTCCGTCTGGAAGGCCGGCTTTACTACAGAGTTTAGCAATTTCATAAATCGTACACGATGTCAGTTCAGCGGGTTTGAGTACAATTGTGCAGCCTGCAACGATAGCCGGGGCTATCTTCCAGAAAGCTAGAAGAAGCGGGAAGTTCCATGGAATAATCTGGGCAACTACTCCCACCGGCTCCTTGATTGTCATTGACATCTGGTTTTCGTTTATTGGAATAGTCTCACCGTTTAACTGCGTGTGCATTCCTGAGTAATACTCAAGTGTCCTTATCGAACCGCCAATTTCTACAAGGCTGCTCTCCCTGATTGGCTTTCCGGTTTCAAGCGTATTTAAGAGTGCAAGCTGTTTTTGGTTTTTGGCTAAGACATCTGCAATTTTCAAAAGCATTTTAGCCCGTTCAGTAGCAGGGACCTTTGACCAGGCCCCAAAACTTATTTTAGCAGCACTTACGGCCCTATCAACATCTTTTTTATTGCTCTCAGCTATTTGAGCGAAATCTTTTTCAGTAGCCGGATTTTCTCTTATGAAATAATTTTCACTTGATGGTTTTTCTTCTCTTCCATTTATAAAAAGATTGCACTGTTTTAATGAAGGCATAATTCTCTCCAAGTTATTTTTATTGGTATATGATTCTTTAGAATTATATAGTATTGCCTCATTTATGTCATTACAATAAAAGCAGCGAGGGCAGTTTGAAATAGTATGAGTACAATCCGACCCATATTACTTGTTAATTCTAACGCTAAAATCAGCGGCGTGTCTTTTTGCGTCCGCTGGTTTTTTTGTTAGCCCTTTTCTTATCAGATTTCCCTTGCCTTCCTTTCCCGTCATACAAGGCTTGCAAAGGCAACTATTTTCCATGCGTAATCTCGTCCGCTATCAATTCAGCCTGTTTTAAAACGGTTTCAGTTGCCAATTTCTGCATGTCCGGTGGATAGCCATACCGACGCAATGTTCTTTTTACAATGACCTTTAATTTCGCCTTTACGCTTTCCTTGATTGTCCAGTCGATAGAAGCATTGGCCTTTACTTTTTCATACAACACAACTGCCAATTCCCTCAATTTATCTTTCTCCATTACTTCGCGAGCACTGTCGTTGTTGGCAATGGCTGTATAAAAAGCATATTCAAAATCAGACAATCCCATTTCCTCAGGCTCTTTATCCATCTTCTGAATTTCTTTGCTTAATTCAATCAATTCTTCAATGATTTCCGCTGCCGTTAAGATTTTGTTGTGATATTTCTTGATGGAATTTTCCAGCATTTCCATGAGGGATTTGCTTTGTATCAGGTTCTTTTTGGTTCTCGTTTTTATTTCGTCATTCAGCAGTTTCTTCAAGACTTCCAGAGCTATGTTTTTATGCTCCATGTTTTTGACTTCCAAAAGAAACTCTTCTGAAAAGATGGAAATATCCGGTTTTTTGATCCCGGCGGCATCGAAAACATCTATGACCTGCTCACTTACCAGTGCTTTGTCAATCACCTGTCTGATCGCTGTTTCAACTTCTTCGTCTGTTTTACCAGCGCCGGTGCTGTCGAATTTGGCCAAGCGCGATTTTACCGCCTGAAAAAACGATACCTCATCTTTAACATCCATTGCCTGTTCGTGGGGGATGGCAATGGCAAAAGCCTGGGACAGGGCAGTTACTTCGTTAATGTATCTCTTTCTGCCGTTTTCGAGGCCCAGAATGTGTTCTTCCGCGGCGAGTATCAGTGAGAGCTTCTTCCCGGTGTCGGCCTCGAAATATTCTTCATAGGCAAACCCATGAAACATCTGGGAAACAACTTCCAGTTTCTCCAGCATCAGTTGCACCGCTTTTTCCTGTGCAATGGCGGGGTCGCCCTTGCCGCCGCTGTCCGAATAAAAGGACAACGCTTTTTTGAGGTCTGACGCGATACCAAGGTAATCCACCACAAGCCCGCCCGGTTTATCCTTATAGACACGATTCACCCGCGCTATGGCCTGCATCAGATTATGACCTTTCATGGGTTTGTCGATATAAAGGGTGTGCATGGAAGGCACATCAAAACCGGTCAGCCACATATCCCTGACAATCACCAGTTTGAGTTCATCTTCCGGGTCTCGCATTCTATCTGCCAAAGCTCTGCGCTGGTCTTTGGATGTATGGTGTTTGGAAATCTCAGGGCCGTCAGAGGATGCGGATGTCATCACCACCTTAATAACACCTTTTTTCAGATCGTCATTGTGCCACTCAGGTTTGATGGTAATGATTTCCTTGTATAATTCGGCGGCAATCCGGCGGGACATGGCAACAATCATGGCTTTGCCCTCAAAAACTTCCTGCCGCTGCTCAAAATGACCGATCATATCCTGGGCCACCTGTTTCATCCGGTCTTTACTACCGATGAGCGCTTCCAGTTGTGTCCACTTGGTTTTGGCTTTTTGGGTTTCGGTCAGCTCGTCCTGTTCAAGTTCATCATCCAGATCAGAAACAAGTTTTTTGCCCTCTTTACTTAAACTTATTTTGGCAAGCCTGCTCTCATAATAAATTTTGACCGTTGCCCCGTCTTCAACCGCTTGCAAAATATCGTAAACATCAACGTAGTTCCCAAATACGGCGGGGGTGTTGACATCGGTGCTTTCAATGGGGGTTCCGGTAAATCCCAGGTAAGTGGCATTTGGCAATGCATCCCGCACATACTTGGCAAAACCGTACACAATCTTTTTGCCGATGACATTGCCTCTTTCATCTTTGGCATCGATGGTCTTGGCTTTAAAACCATACTGGGTCCGGTGAGCTTCATCCGCAATGACAATAATATTTTCCCTCTCCGAAAGGGTTTCATAAACATTGCCCTCATCCGGGCTAAATTTCTGGATGGTGGTAAACACCACGCCGCCCGATGCGACTTTGAGCAGCTCCTTCAAATGGCCTCTGTCTTCCGCCTGCACCGGTTCCTGCCGGAGCAGTTGTTTTGATGCGGCGAAGGTATCAAACAACTGGTCGTCCAGATCGTTTCTATCGGTAATGACCAGAACCGTAGGGTTATCCATTGCCAAGACAATCTTTCCGGTATAAAAGACCATGGACAGTGATTTGCCACTGCCCTGGGTATGCCAGACCACTCCGCCTTTCCGGTCGCCCACTGGCTGAGAATACACCCCGGCGACACCGTAGCTTGCGGGGGATTCTTTT
>SMWS01000043.1 GCA_004356685.1 Deltaproteobacteria bacterium | reverse complement strand
TGTAAGAAGCAAGAAGATTTTACTAGTCGCGAGATTGGGCCGGAGAAAGTATACTGAAATCCCTATCACAAAAAAAATCAGCCCTGCTAAATAAACTATCCCGAAAATCGATATAAAGTGTCCAACATTAAATAAGCTAATTGGCACAGTGTACTCAAAGATTTTCTCTCCCCTTATTATACTGTAGTCCAGAGGTGTTCCGACATTGTACCGATTAACGATCTTGTAAATTTCATCAGGTGTTTTAACTCGTTCTCCATTTACGGCAATTACTCTGTCGGTAATTATTTGGGGCCGGCCGGCGGTAATGCCGTTATCATCCAAGTCAATAACAATTTCTGATATTACTAGGTTCTTATAGAACAAAAATCCTGAAAATGGTTTATTTAACCAGTTAAGAGCATGAATAAAACTAAAAGACCATACAATAAAACAAACAAATGCTATAAAAAATACGACATACTTGTTTAAATTTGTTCTGATCTTATTTAAATTATGCGCCATTGTTTAAATATCACATAAACATCCAATTTCCATAATTACCCTAAACAAGGAATTAATCATTATAGTATAATACAAAATAGTTTATTTTATAAGCTCAATAACATTATGTAAATATTGTTGGTGTTTATAGTTAAAAGTTCAACCTACAGATGTAAGAAACATTAATATTTAAAGATAGTACTGGTATTGGGATTTAAAATTTACTATATACCTAAACCAGGCTTATATTTTAGCCATCTTAGAGATCAACAAATGATCTACTAATACTAGATTCACCATTGCCTCCAGAATAGGAACCGCTCTTGGACAAAGACATGGGTCATGCCTTCCTTTTACTTTTAACTCTTTGGGATTTCCATGTTTATCTACAGTTTCTTGTATTTTGGATATAGAAGAAGTCGGTTTTATAGCAATCCGCACTACAAGATTTTCTCCATTTGTTATTCCACCAAGCAGGCCGCCTGCATTGTTAGTTTTAAAACCTAAAGAACCGTCCTCTTTTTTATACATTAAGTCGTTCGCTTCAGATCCTTTCATTTCAGCAACTTTAAACCCAAGCCCAACCTCAAATCCCCTGATACCGCCGATGCTCATAATGCCAGCAGCAAGGTCAGCATCAATCTTGTGAAATACAGGATCACCAAGACCAGAAGGCAGCCCCTGCGATACAACCTCTACTATTCCTCCAATGGAATCCCCCCCTTTTCTAACAGATTCTATAAGATCAATCATTGGCTGCACTTTTGCAGGATCGGCACACCTTACAGGATTTTTTTCAATTTCATCAAAGTCTGTGATCTCACATACAATATTTCCAATTTGCTTTACGTATCCTGTGGTTTTAACTCCGTGCATTGACAGTATTTTCTTGGCAATAGCAGCCGCCGCCACTCTCCCTAAAGTTTCCCTGTTAGATGATCTTCCCCCTCCCCTGTAATCTCTCAGCCCATATTTCTCATCGTATGTAAAATCTGCATGTCCAGGGCGGTATGTATCTTTTATATCTTCATAAGACTTAGAAATGGCATCCACGTTTCTTACCATCATCGTTATTGGCGTGCCAAGAGTTTTACCTTCAAATACCCCTGAAAGAATTTCCACTTTATCGGGTTCTTTTCTTTGCGTAGTAATCTTGCTCTGCCCGGGTCTTCTGCGGTCCATTTCATACTGAATTTCCTCTTCAGAAATTTCAAGTCCCGCTGGACAGCCGTCTACAACCACACCAAGTGCACGGCCGTGGGACTCTCCCCACGTTGTTATTCTAAAATAATTTCCAAAACTGTTTCCGGGCATATTTTAGAGGTAACCGTTTTCTTTAAACCAGTCAACGGTTTTGTTTACAGATTCTTCAATATTAGATTTTTTATAACCAAGTTCTCTTTCAGCTTTAGAGCTGTCTACAAACCATTTATATTTTGACAGTTTTACTGAATCCACATCCATAGTTGAGTAGTTTGGGAAAGAAAAACCCAATATTCTTTCAACCAGATATGCGGTTATAAACGCAAAGGTATAAGGAATTTTCATTTTTGGTCTGGAAATACCCGTAAGTCTCTGTAGCATATCAAAGAGTTCATTTATAGTTAAATCAGTGTTTGCAAGAATATATCGCTGCCCTATTTTTCCTTTTTCGGCTGCAAGCAGGTGACCATCGGCAACGTCTTCGACGTCTACAATATTCATCGTGCCGTCCATATATCCAGGGAATTTCTTTTTACAGTACCACTGTATAAAAGCTGTGCTTGATAAATAAATATCCCCCGGCCCTATAACTACCGATGGATTTACTATTACTAAAGGAAGACCATCCTTTACAAATTTTAAAGCTTCTTTTTCACCATGATATTTAGTATTTAAATAAGTAATGCCTTCTGACTCAAGAGTATATTTAGTCTCTTCATTTGCAATACCGCCATCGGGATCAACCCCTATAGCTGCAACACTGCTTGTATACACGACTTTACTAACACCTGCATCAAGAGCTGCCTTCATGGCATTTATGGTGCCACCAACATTTATATCCTGCATTTTTTGGTGGTCTTTTTTTCTAAAAGAGACAAACCCGGCTGTATGAAATAAAGTGTCACATCCCTTAATAGCACTTTTGAAAGAATCTAAATCGGTTACATCGCCATATATTCTTTCTGCTTCAAGATTGTCGATATTGGCAGTCTTACTGGATTTTCTTAAAAGTATCTTTACTTTCTCTCCCTTTTCTACCAGTTTTCTTGCAATATGAGAACCCAGAAAACCTGTAGCACCTGTAACAAGTACTGCCATAACTCCCTCCAATTAAATCAATTAATTTTTTGAATTATATCAGTACGATAAGTTTAATTCAAAATGTTTAAATTAATTATCGTTTGGTTCCTTACCTAAATAATTTAGAAAACACCCCTATACTATTAAAAATAGTAATATAAGTTTTCAACAAAGCTGATGATAAATTTAATTTACCCAGATTCTTTTACTAGAAGTGACAGAGATTCTATATGAAAAGTCTGGGGAAACATATCGAAAGGCTGAATTTTCTTGAGGTTATATCCGGCTTTGATTAAGTCTTTTAAATCCCTTGCAAGTGTAGTTGGATTGCAGGAAACATATAAAATCTTTTTTGGGTTAATGTTGATTATAGACTTAATTATTTCTTTTGCCCCTGTTCGCGGGGGATCGAGAATAACTAAATCTTGATTCTCTTTTGGTTTGTGTCTTTGTAAATACTTGTTAACATCCCAATCTTCGAAAATACAGTTCCTTATTGAATTTAATTTTGCATTTTTGATGGCAAACTTAATAGCTCTTTTATTATTATCAATACTCAAGACTTGCTTTACTTTTCTTGCAATATTAAGTGAGAAGTTCCCATAACCACAATAGAGATCCATAACATTTTCATTCTTTTTCAAATCAGCCCATTTTATTAATGTCTTAATCAACTGTTCATTTATAATAGAATTAGCCTGCGCAAATACCGAGGGACTTGATATAAATTTTAGTCCTAAAACTCTAAATTCGAAACTCTTTTCATCTTTATTATCAATCGAAATATCTATACCTTGCATACGTTCTTTTAGGTTATAGAAAAAATTGTTGGCATCGGATTCTGAAACATTTTTTTTAGGTGATAAAGATAAAGCAGGAATCTTGCCTATATCTGTAATGAAAATTTTGTCAAAAGGTAATTTCTTTGCATCATAGCCGCTTATTAATTTTGATATCTTCTGAACAAGTTTGGAGATATTGTCTGAAGAAATAGGACACTGCTCTATTGGTACCAATTTATGAGATTTTTCTTCTTTATACCCTAAAATGTGTTTTCCGTTTACCGTATCAAGATGGAGAGTTACCCTGTTTCTGTAACTGTATTTGTTTTGCGAGGGAACAATAGGTTCAATTTCAAAATCATTTATGCCAGCAATTTTTTGTATAGACTCTTTTAGGATTTGCTCCTTAGCTTTTAATTGATATTGATAATCTATATTTTGCCACTGACACCCTCCACACTTTCCAAAATATTCACACTGAGGATCTACCCTGTGTTTTGAAGGTTCTAAAATATTATTTATATAAGCTATATCAAAGCTCTTTTTCTCTTCGGCTATTTCAACATCGACTTGCTCACCCGGCACCCCGCCTCTGACAAAAACAACTTTATCATCGGTCCTTGCAAGCCCGTATCCACCATATATCAGTTTTTCAATTGTGAGTTTCATCTATTTATTTATTGGCCTTTTAATATTTACGTTAAGAATGTCTTTTATATTTGCAAAATATTTGAGATGCTGAATCAAGTTCAGCATGACATAGTATAATAACTTTCAAACTAATTAGTTGTCATCCTGAATTTAATTCAGGATCTAATAAATGGTATTTTCACCATATAGCTTATTCATACCAATCATGAGATAAATCTTCAAACTTCGGGTTATTATCTTTAATCAGATCGATTTTCCATGGTCTATGCCAATTCTTTAACTGTTTTTCTCTTTTGATAGCATCTTCGATGTTATTATGTTCTTCAAGGTATAGTAATCTTTTAATATTGTATTTAGTTGTAAATTCTGAACCTTTTTCAATTCTATGCTCATATACTCTTTTCACAATATTATTAGTAACTCCTATGTAAATAGTTGTAAGTGTTTTATTAACCATTATATATACATATGCTTTTTTCATTAGTTATAGATTCCAAATCAACTTCGAAATTATAGATGTTAATTACTATTACAACACTTACTTAATAATTTTAAAATTGAATAAAAAATTAGATGCTGAATCAAGTTCAGCATGACATATACTTGAATAATTATAAAATTATCATCGCATCCCCATAACTTAAAAATCTATACCCTTCTTTTTTTGCTTCCTCATAAGCTTCAGTCATAAAATCCCTTCCTGCAAAAGCACACACAAGCATAAAAAGAGTCGAACGTGGCATATGAAAATTAGTGATTAACGAATCGACAATCTTGAATTCATATCCAGGATAAATAAATAAATCAGTCGTTCCTTTTTTAGATTCCAGTTCACCATAACTATTCACACAGGATTCCAAAGTCCTTAAAGAAGTTGTTCCCACAGCTAGTACTTTATAACCTTTTGATTTCGCATTATTTATTTTTTCAGAAGTTTGTTTCTTTAGTTCAAAATATTCTCTATGCATATGATGCTGCTCGACATTTTCAGATTTAACCGGTTTAAAAGTCCCATATCCTACATGGAGTGTTACATATTCTATGAGCACTCCCTTATCAATTATTTTCTGAAGTAATGAATCAGTAAAATGAAGCCCTGCGGTAGGAGCAGCAACTGACCCTTTATATTTAGCATAGATTGTTTGGTAATTTACCCTGTCAGATTGTTCAGGCTTTCTTTTTATATAAGGTGGTAGAGGCATAAACCCATTTTGATCAATATATCCATCAATTTCATTGTTGAACTCCAAAATTATTTCACCTGATTTTTCTTTATGAATACGAGCACTTAAACCTTTATCAATATTTAGCACTAGACCGTCTTTTGGATTTTTCATAAGGCAGGACCAGACTTTGCTATCTTTTTTTTCTAAAAGGAGAATTTCGATGTTATCTCTATTTTGAGCTGATCCGTAAAGCCTTGCAGGAATTACTTTTGTGTTATTTAAGACCAGAACATCTCCGGGATTTAAATAATCAATGATATTATAGAATTTTCTATGATCTAAAGTCTTATTTGACCTGTCTACTACCTCTAAGTTACACGCTTCCTTCTCTGCAAGTGGATAGTCTGCTATGAGTTCAGAAGGCAAGAGATATTCAAAATCCGCAGTTTTCATTTATCTAGAAATAAAAAAGAGCTTAAGTTCCTGGTTTACCTTTTGCTCTTTTCAGAAAGCTTTCTTACTACAAGCCTAAGGGCATTTAGCTTAATAAAGCCGGTTGCATCAGATTGATTGTAAACGCTATCCTCTTCAAACGTTGCGAGCTCTTTACTATACAAACTATTTGGAGATTTTCTGCCAACAACTATCACACTGCCTTTATAAATTTTCAGCCTGGCCGTTCCGTTTACATTCTTTTGAGACTGCTCGATGGCTGCTCTTATCATCTCCATTTCGGGTGTATACCAGTAGCCATAGTAAACGAGCTCGGCAAACTTGGGAATGAGTGAATCCCGCAAATGCATAACCTCTCTGTCCAGTGTTATTGATTCGACTGCTCTATGAGCTGAGAGAAGCAAAGTGCCTCCCGGAGTCTCATACACCCCTCTTGATTTCATTCCAACATACCTGTTTTCAACTATATCTACTCTGCCTACCCCATTTTTCCCTGCAATTTTATTAAGAGAGTAAAGTAACTCTACCGGCTGAAACCTCTTACCATCGATTTTTACGGGTTCACCACCTTTAAATTCAATATCAATATATGTTGGTTTGTTTGGAGCTTTGCGCGGAGATACTGATAGCTCAAACATACTCTCAGGAGGCTCAGCCCATGGATCCTCTAAAATCCCGCCCTCATAACTTGTGTGAAATATGTTTCTGTCACAGCTATACGGCTTGGCTTTTGAAACAGGAATCTGGATTTTATGCTTCTTAGCAAAATTTACAAGGTCTGTTCGGGATTTCATATCCCACTCTCTCCACGGAGCTATTACTCGTATTTTAGGATCAAGGGCATAAAAAGTTAATTCAAACCTTACCTGGTCATTCCCTTTACCCGTAGCGCCGTGAGAAACGGCAAATGCTTTTTCCTTCTTTGCAATTTCGATCTGTCTCTTTGCAATAATTGGGCGGGCAAGAGAAGTTCCCAATAAATATTCACCTTCATAAACAGCATTTGCCTTAATAGAGGTAAAAACAAATTCCTTAACAAATTCTTTTTTAAGGTCTTCTACATATACCTTTGATGCACCTGTCTTTAGAGCTTTTGCCCTTGCTGCTTTTAAATCTTCGCCCTGGCCAACATCAGCAATATAAGCAATAACATCTGCATTATATTGCTCGATTAGCCATCTTAAAATTATTGAGGTATCTAAACCGCCGGAATAAGCGAGTACTATTTTCCTTTTCATAAATTATTACCTTGATATAATTAATCTTGATTGTAATAGCAAATATGGAATTTGAAGATTATTTATCCTGTGTAGCCGCTCCGCGTAGATCCTGCATATAATATTTTACGCCTTTATCTTCATAAAATTTTTCTAGTGAAAACCCAATGTATTCTAGCTTTTCTAAATCATCTCCGTTGTAGTTAGCTTTTTTGACTTCTTTTGAAAGTTTACAAACAAAATTAATGTCATCTGCAGGTTTATCCTGACAAATAAATCCAATTCTAAATTCCCCTTCTATCTCAATATGTTTTGGCATAATATATCCAACTGCTACATTAGCATTTAGTAATTCGACAACAATTATACTGACACTGCTTGCACTTTCAGGTTCAGTGCCTCCAGTAACAACAAATGTATAAGCAAAATAATTCAAGTCCTGGTTTGCTTTATTAATATTGTTAACATTCCAGTAATCTTCTGATTCCACCCAACTCATTAAAGTTAACATCTAATTTCCTCCTGAATGATTTCTTAATCCTATAAAACTTAGCTGACTCTCTACCCCTTGTCCTTCTCTTCTATAAGAGTAATAGTTTGTATCACATTTTGTACAAATATCTATAACCTCAATATTATTTACACCCTCTTTTTTAAGCATCTCTTTATTGATATGCTGTAAATCCAAAATGAACTTTGAATTGTAGGGGTTAATAAAATTATCAGTTTCCTGAAATTTTTCAATGAATTTTATAGCTACGTCTTTATCAACTTCAAAACAGCACTTACCAATACCTGGTCCAATAACCGAAACTATATCTGCAGGATCGCTATTGTGATTTAGCTTCATATTTTTGAGTGTTTCAGAAATAACCCCTTTAAGTGTTCCTCTCCAGCCTGCGTGAACCGCAGCAACAATACAATGCTGCTTATCATATAATAGTATAGGAATACAATCAGCAGTATAAACTCCAATGCAAATACCCCTATAGCCGCAAACCAGCGCATCCCCTTGCAAATCAGATTCCTGCTCAGTATTACAATCAACATCATGCACTATATTACTATGTATTTGTTTTAACTTTATTAATTTAGAAATTCCCATCAAATTAATAAAACAATAGGAATCATAGGAATTATTTCTATTACAAAAACCATAAACCAATTCACTGTACTCTGAAAGCTGCTCAGATATTAAAATATTGTCAGATTGTTTAGACATATTTCTCTAAAATATTAATAGCTTTATCCATATCCTCAGGTATCGGAGCTTCAAAGTACAGTGGTCTACAATCCCGAGGATGCTCAAAAGATAAAGAAAAAGCGTGCAGGGCCTGGCGGTTTAGTTCTTTAGATACCTCTTTTAAAACAGTATCCTGAATTTTATGGCAGTATAGCTTGTCTGCTAAAACAGGGTGTCCAATCTCTGAAAAATGTACCCTGATCTGGTGGGTTCTTCCTGTATGAGGCTGCACTTCTACTAAACACGCAGCTTTATAGTTCTTCATTAAAGACCATTTAGTAAGCGCTGTTTTTGTACTATTGGAATCTGATGAAAACTTTATTCTGTTAGTTTTGTGCCTACCAATAGGAAGAGATATCGCTCCTGATTTTTCTTTTAAATTACCCGTGAGCAAAGCTATATATTTTTTTTTAATATTCCTTGTTTTGAATTGCTGCACCAAAAAATTATGTGATAAATCATTTTTAGCCACAACCATTATTCCTGAAGTGTCTTTATCAAGTCGGTGGACTATTCCCGGTCTTATTTTTCCTCCTATCCCTGAGAGGTTTTTACATTTATGCAGTAGGGCATTTACAAGCGTACCGCTTTTTATCCCTGCACCGGGATGAACACTAATACCAGCCGGTTTATTTATTACTACTAAATCCACATCTTCATAAATAAAATCTATATCGATATCTTCAGCTTCTAAATTTATCTTTTCAGGTTCTTTGTAATTAATCCTTGCAGTTTCACCTCCTAACAGTTTTTTTGAAGGTTTAACAGGCAGGTTGTTTATTAAAATATCCTTTTGTTCTATTAACCTTTTAATTTGAACTCTTGTTATAGACGGCAGCAGATCTGAAATCGTAATATCTACCCTTTTTCCAGCATAGCTATCTGGAATAACTATTTCATTATATAACTGTGGTTTATTCATTACTAAGCTATTATGATAGCTTAAGCAATTGTGATTCCTGCTTTTGTAGGATTATTCTCTTAGCAGTAGAACTTACCACACCAGGAACATTTTTGCTTTTGCTTATCATTTTTAGATCTTTGTCTCTCATATGACGAATAAAATTCATAGAAATATCCGGCGGTGATTTAGGATTATTAACCAAAGATACTTTAATATCGTAATGCCTGGTCCAATCCCTTTTATTTCCTATCTCCCTTAAAACATCTTCACTTACTGAAGTTGATTGGGCAGCCAAGTTAATCTCCATATCTGTAATCCTGGGATTTCTCAG